>CANQXH010000020.1 GCA_947627745.1 uncultured Oscillospiraceae bacterium | reverse complement strand
AGCCGCCGTAGGCGGTGATGACCCCGCTGTCGTCCAGGGCGAAGGGAATGGTGTAGTCGAAGCCGGAGAGGTAGTCCTCCACGTCGTCAGTGACCAGATCCGAGTGGATCGCCACCAGAGCGATGTCCGGGTAGGTTTCATAGAGCCGCTGGAAGTGGGGCAGCTCCGCCACACAGGGCGTACACCAGGTGGCCCAGAAGTTGATGACCGTCACCTGCCCCGCCGTGTCCGCCAGGTGGAAACTGCCGCCCTCCCCGTAGAGAGGGATGGTGAAATCCGGGCCCCGCATCCCCACCTCGCTGCCCACGGGGACATCACCGGGGACAGGTTCACCAGCAGCCGATTCGTTTTCGTCCGCCGGAGGCGTCTCTTGCTCCACGGAGCCGCTGACAGGCGGCTGGACAGGGGACTGCGCCGCGTCATCGCGGGAAAGGTTGAAGTACAGCAGGGCCGCCGCCAGCACCGCCAGGGCCGCGATCCAGGCGATGCGGCCCCGGCGGGCGCGGGCCTTCCGCTCCTCCGGGGAGGACTTGGCCTCGCTGCCCATCAGCACCACTTTGCCGGCTTTGATGGCGATGGCGCCGGTGGGACAGGCGTCCACGCAGCCGCCGCAGTGGATGCACTCGTGGTCCCCCACATGGCGAATGTCCATCTGGCAATGGCCGGCGCAGAGGCCACAGTGGGTACACTTGCTTTCCTCCACCTTCACCCCCACCAGATTGATCTTCGAGAATAGGCCGTAAATGGCCCCCAGGGGGCAGAGGAACCGGCAGAAGGCTCGGAAAATGAATACGCTGGCCCCGAAAATCAGCACCATAATGATGAATTTCCGGGTGAACAGGATGTTCAGCATGGAAAACGTCGCCTCGTTGGCGGGATTGGCCAGCAGGCCGATGGCCCCCTCGAAGGTCCCGGCGGGGCAGATGTACTTGCAGAAGGCGGGCACCGGAAACTTTTGCAGGGCGTACCACAGGGGAATCGCCACCACGAACACCGCCAAAATCACATATTTTAAGTAGGACAGCACCCGGGTCACCCGGTTTTTCTTCAGCTTGGGGGTGGGCAGCTTGTGCAGCAGCTCCTGGATAAGGCCCATGGGGCACAGATACCCGCAGATGGTCCGGCCCAGGGTGATGCCGAACAGCAGCAAGATCCCCAGCACATAGTAGGGCGCCCGGTTGCCCGAAGAGGCCAGGGCGTTCTGCAGAGCCCCCAATGGGCAGGCCCCCACGGCGCCGGGGCAGGAATAGCAGTTTAAGCCCGGCACGCACAGGGCCTTACTGCCGCCGGTATAGATCTGCCCCGTGACGTAGCCCTTGAGCTGGGCGTTGTAAAGCAGGGCGGCATAGAGCTGGATCAGCCGCCGCCGGGTGGGCAGATGGGTTTGGATCCAATTTTTCATCTTAACCAAGGCCAATACACTCCGTACAGATATTGATGGCTTTTACCAGCACATCCCGCAGTCCCCCGTTGGCGGCCCCCGCCGCCACCAGGCCGATCCCCAAGGCATAGAGGGCCAGGCGGAGATAGGTCCGTCCTTTTCCCGGTCCCTGCGGCGCCGGCGGTGCCTCCTTCTCCCGGGGCAGCGTCTTTAGAAGGGCGATCTCCCGCTCCGCGCTTCTGCCGCCGTAGACCACGGCGGCGCTCCAGGCCGCCAGGGCCAGAACGACCCACGGCCCCACCCGGAGCAGCAGCTGTCCCACCGTATGCTCCAGATCCGTCCCGGCAAAATTCCGCCCGTCCAGAAGATACCAAAGGCTCAGGATCAGGCACACCGCCGAAACGGCCAAGGCCGCGACATACGCCCGCTTTCGTCCCTTTTCCTCCCGCAGGGCCTCCTCGGGAAGCGCCGAGACCCGGCTTTTCATGCGGCGAAGAATCTCCTCCGGGCTGCGCAGGGCTCGGCCCTTCTCCCGCTTCCCTGCCGCCGCCTCCAGGATCAGCGCGGCGGCGGCCAGGATCCCGGCGGCCCAAAACAGGGGCAAAAGCGCCGCCAGGCGGTCCCCGGCGATCTGCCGGGAGTACACCGGCTCGATCCGCACCCCGGGGGCGCTGAAATTTTCCGGCGCGTTTCCGAGCCGGTAAATGTCCGCTGCCTGGAAACAAAGAGCCGCGCAAAGGGCCAAAAGGACCGCGGTAAGAAGAATTTTCAGTATTTTTCGCAGAGCAGTCATGGCCTTCCTCCCAGTTATCCCGGCGTTGACGCCGAATTTCGTTTGCATTATTATAGTATATTTTCTTGGGAATTTCAATGGAAAACTTCCATAAATTTGGGCAAATTCCTTATTGACATCTGGTAAAAAGTGAATTAAAATTCATAGTATTCCGTTCGGATTCGCGACCGGCCGGGCGGAGATCCTACAATCTATTCAGGAGGTAAAAAAATGAAGAAAACATCCGTTTTGGCCCTGGTCCTGGCTCTGGCTCTGTGTGTGAGCCTGCTGGCCGGCTGCGGCCCCACCGGCGGCGACTCCACGGAACCGCCTACCACTACCGGGGCTCCTACCGGCACCACCGCCGCGCCCACGGAGCCGGAAGCCACCGATCCTACCATCCCCGAAGGCACGGAGCTTGGTCAGCGCTGCCGGGACTTCACCTTCACCACCTACGACGGCCAGACCTACAGCCTGTACGAGACGCTGAAGGAAAAGAAAATGGTCCTCATCAATATGTGGGCCACCTGGTGCAACCCCTGCAAGCAGGAATTCCCCTTCATGGAGGAAGCCTACGAGGCCTATAAGGATCAGGTGGAGATCTTCGCTCTGAGCTGCGAGGAGGAGGACACCAACGAGGTCCTGGCGGACTATGTGGCCGACATGGGCATGACCTTCCCCGTGGGCCGGGACGAGCCCAACATCTACGGTGATTTTTCCACCGGCGCCATCCCCGTGTCCGTGGTGGTGGACCGGTTTGGTGTGATCTGCTTCTGCGAAGTGGGTTCCCAGACCTCTGTTGACAAGTTTGCCCGGCTGTTTGACGTGTTCCTGGCCGACGACTACACCGAGTCCGTCATCCTCACCGACGGTCTGCCCCCCAAGGTTCCCGATGTGACCCCCGCCACCGCCGAGGAGCTCGCCGCCGCCCTGAACGTGGAAGGCGGTAGCCTGGTCTTCGCCAACCCTGACGGCGAATACGAGTGGCCCATGGCTGTGTATACCGAGACCGACGATGGCAACCGGACCTATCTGCAATCCACCAACGTGGCTCAGGAGATGTCCACCTCCTATGTGACCTTCCAGGTCACCGCCCAGGAGGGCGACGCCCTGTCCTTCGACTACAAGGTTTCCAGCGAAGCCGGCTTTGACGGTATCTGCGTCTATGTGGACGGCGAACCTATAAAGCAGTTCAGCGGCGAGCGGGATTGGGCTACCTTCGCCTGCGCCCTCTCTGCCGGTGATCACACCGTCACCCTGGCCTATGAGAAGGACGAGGCCTCCGACGATGGCGACGATGTGGCCTGCTTCGACAATGTGGCCCTCCTCTCCGGCGACGCCGCTGCGGACGCCCTGGCCGCCATGCCTGTCTATCCCACTGCCACCGAGGTGTCCTTTGAGGTGACCACCGAGGGCGCCAAGGAAGTCGTCATCAACGATCCTTCGGGGATGCTGGAAGGCAGCTTCGGCGATGCTCAGTATTTCATCATTCCCGGTGAGGAGGCCAGCTTCAGTGTGACCTTGGACGCATCCTGTGACCCGGACAACATCTTCACCGGCAACTACTATGATGGGGCCAGCCTCTGCCTGGCCGACTGCGTGGACGGCGACCACTACGCCTTCTCCACCGGCATCGACAGCGTGGAGGCCACCGACTCCTCCTACTGCTACGCTACCGTGGGCTTTGACCCCAATGACCCGGCCTACATCGTCTTCTTCAACAGCGAGGAGAATCTGAACGCCTTCCTGCTGGAATACTTCAGCAATGACGACGGCACCTGCGCCGCCACTTGGCGCTACGCCGACGGCTCCGCTCCCGGCACCGCCAGCGTTCCCTCCGGCTCCGAGACCGTGTCCGAGGGCAGCGCTCCCTATCTGCTGTCCTTCGTGGACCAGAACGGCGATCCGGTGGAGGGCGTCACCGTGAACATCTGCGACGACGCTTCCTGCACCCCCATGGAGTCCGACGCCAACGGCATGGTGAACTTCGTGTACCCATCCTTCGCCTACCACATTCAGGTCATCAAGGTCCCCGATGGCTATGAGTACGACACCACCCAGGAAAGCTACCTGGAGGAGGCCGGCGGCGTGACCGAGATCGTCATCACCAAGAAGTAATTCCCATGTTCCCACGCCAAGCGCCGCCCAAGAAAGGCGGCGCTTGTATTATTTGGGAACGGCGCGGCCGGACAGAAAACGCCCCGGGCAGTTGCCCGGGGCGCGGTATGGCGGTTCCTTTTTTACTGGGCCTTGGCGCCGGCAATCTGCGCGGCGACCTCGGCGGCGAAGTCCTCGGACTTCTTTTCGATGCCCTCGCCCTTCTCGTAGCGGATGAAGGAGTTGACGTGGATCTTCCCGCCCAGCTCCTTGGCCACGGCGGCCACATGCTGCTCAACAGACACGCCCTTTTCCTTGACGAACTCCATCTGCATCAGGCAGTTCTCCTCGTAGAACTTCCCCAGGCGGCCCATGACCATCTTCTCGATGATGTTCTGGGGCTTGGGCTTGGCGGAGGCGGCGTTCTCGTTGAGAGCCAGGGCCATCTGGATCTCCTTCTCCTTGGCCATGGTGGCCTCGTCCACGTCGGCCTTGTCGCAGAAGCTGGGATTCATGGCGGCGGCCTGCATGCACAGGTCCTTGCCCAGCTCGGTGACTGCGTCGGGCTCGATGCCCTCCACGGTCATGTTCACCAGCACGCCGATCCGGCCGCCCATGTGGACGTAGGGAACGGTGACGCCGGTGTTGTAAATGGCAAAGCGGCGGATCTTCAGGTTCTCGCCGATGACCAGCACCTTGTCGGGAATGGCCTCGGCAATGCTCTTGCCAGCGCCGGGATAGGGGCAGGCCATGAGCGCGTCCACATCGGCGGGCTGATTTTCCAGCACGGCCTTGGCCACATCGTTCAGGAATTCTTTAAAGGGAGCGGCATTGGCGGCAAAGTCGGTCTCGCAGTTGATCTCCAAAATGGCGCCCACGCCGTTTTCCACCTGGGCGGTGACGGCGCCCTCGGCGGCGATCCGGCCGGACTTCTTGGCGGCGGCGGCCAGGCCCTTCTCCCGGAGCCATTCCACGGCCTTGTCCAGGTCGCCTTCGGAGGCGGTGAGGGCCTTCTTGCAGTCCATCATGCCCACGTTGGTCATTTCCCGGAGCTTCTTCACATCTTGCGCGGTAAAGGATGCCATATTTTTTCCTCCTATATCCTTGGTGGAGGCGTCCGGGACCCGGACGCCTCAAATCTGTTCTTATTCAGCGGCGGCTTCCGCCGGGGCTTCCTTGGCCTCGGGGGCTTCCGCGGTCTCGGGGGCGTCCTCGCCCTGGCGGCCTTCGATGGCGGCGTTGGCCATGGTAGAGGCGATGAGCCGAATGGCGCGGATGGCGTCGTCGTTGCCGGGGATGACGTAGTCGATCTCGTCAGGATCGCAGTTGGTGTCCACGATGGCCACGATGGGGATGTTCAGCTTCCGGGCCTCGGCGATGGCGTTGCGCTCCTTCCGGGGGTCCACGATGAACAGCGCCGCGGGCAGCTTCTTCATTTCCTTCACGCCGCCCAGGTACTTCTCCAGCTTCTCGATCTCGCCCTGGTGCTTGATGACTTCCTTCTTGGGCAGCATGGCGAAGGTGCCGTCCGCTTCCATTTTCCGCAGCTGGGCCAGCCGGTCGATCCGGGTCCGCATGGTGCGGAAGTTGGTCAGCATACCGCCCAGCCAACGGGCGTTGACGTAGTAACCGCCGCAACGGGCGGCCTCCTCCCGGATGGCGTCCTGAGCCTGCTTCTTGGTGCCGACAAACAGCACGTTGCCGCCATTGGCGGACAGGTCCCGAACGAAGGAATAGGCCTCCTCCAGCTTCTTCACGGTCTTCTGCAGGTCGATGATGTAGATCCCGTTGCGCTCCGTGTAGATATAGGGCGCCATTTTGGGGTTCCACCGGCGGGTCTGGTGGCCGAAATGCACGCCGGCCTCCAGCAGTTGCTTCATAGATACGACAGCCATGTTTTTACTTCTCCTTATCCTTTTGTTTTTTCCTCCACCCCGTTCCGCCAGGGAGCCCATCCAAGTATGGACACGGGAGCCCCCTGTCCCCGGGTGTGTGGTTTCGCATGGAAATACCCATGCCGATATATTATAGGGGAAAGTCGGAAATTTTGCAAGTATTTTTTCCAGATTTTTTTGAAAATATTCCCACTTTTTTCCGGTCAGAACAGCCAGCCCGGCTTTTCCCGGGGCACCCGGCATTCCTCCCGCTTGATATCCACCAGAACGATGTCCGGCCCGATCCGGCAGATACAGCGCCAGGGGATCACATAGTCGTCCTTCCGGCCGAATAGCCCAAAAAACCGGCACTCCCCCGGTACGATGATGGCCACCACGTTTCCCTCCGGGATCTCTACCTCCACATCGGAAATAAAGCCCAGCCGCCGGCCGTCGTTGACGCAGATAACTTCCTTGCAGTGCAGCTCCGTGAACCTGGCTGACATAGTAAGTCCCTCCCATGGCACAGTTTGGTTTCTTATATGCCCCGGGAGGGAACTTTATTCGCTATTTAATTGACCGTGACGCTCACCGACTTGCGCATGGCGTTGATGGCGCCCTTTTCCAGCCGGGAGACCTGGGCTTGGGAAATGCCCACCAGCCCCGCCACCTCCATCTGGGTCTTGCCGTCATAAAA
Source organism: uncultured Oscillospiraceae bacterium (assembly GCA_947627745.1). Classification (GTDB taxonomy): domain Bacteria; phylum Bacillota; class Clostridia; order Oscillospirales; family Oscillospiraceae; genus Faecousia. The sequence goes on along the minus strand of CANQXH010000020.1, from coordinate 23,317 downwards.
GCGGAGGGACAGGATCTGCTTCTCCCGCTGACCCAGGGCCTGGAAGGCCTCCCGGAGGGTGATCAGCTCCATCCAGTTTTCGTCGGTGTTCTTGGTGTCCCGCACCTGGTCCATCACCGTCAGGGGATCGCCCCCGTCGGAATACACCGGGTCATAGAGGCTCACAGGCGCGCACACCGCGTCCAGGGCCTCGCTGACGTCCTCGGCGGGCAGATTCAGCTCCTTGGAGATCTCCTCCAGGGTCGGCTCCCGGCCCAGCTTCAGAAGCAGAGCCTCCTTGCACTGCAAAACCCGGTAGGCCACGTCCCGGATGGAGCGGGAGACCCGGATGGCGCTGTTGTCCCGCAGGTACCGGCGCACCTCCCCGGCAATCATGGGCACGCCGTAAGTGGAAAAGCGCACCTGCTTGCTGGGATCAAAGTTGGAAATGGCCTTGATCAGGCCGATGCAGCCCACCTGAAACAGATCGTCCGGACTTTCGCCCCGCTTGTCAAACCGCTGGATGACGGACAGCACCAGCCGCAGATTTCCCTCGATCAGGGTCTGGCGGGCGTTTTCGTCCCCCTGCTTGGCGCGGACGAGGAGCTCGTCCATCTCCTTCTGACTCAAGACCTTCAGCCGGGCGGTGTTCACACCGCAGATCTCGACCTTTCCCTGCATGGCAACCATCCTTTCAGAGCCGTTTTTCACGGCCCGCATCCCCCAGTATTTCCAGCGGGCGCCAAATCATACCGGGAGACGTTTTGTGCCATTTTCACAAATTTTTCCCGGGGGACCCCTATCCCGGCGGAACAAAAAACGTCCCGTTTGGTGTAATCGCCAACTTTTTCGGCAAACTTTTCCGAAAAAAGCCAGGTGGTTGCCGGCGACATAATCCGAAGAAACCCGCCCTTCGAGGCAGAATATGCGCTCCTCTATACACCGCCGCGCCCGGCCGGCGGCAGAGCCGATTTCCTAGAAAAATGGGCAGTTTTCCACACTCTCCACAGAATTTTCCACAGCCGGCGGCCAGCCGGAAAGGGGTCCGGGCGGAATGCAATTTGGTTTACATAAGGAAATCCGACCTTTTTCGCCGGGTTTTGCACATTTTTCCCCATCAGCAATTTTTTGATCCGGCGCCTGTTTCCCGAAAAAAAGTTCTTGACAAGCGTTCGGGGAATTTTGGGCGGGGCGCCGGAAAAAGGGCGGTCTTTCCCCGCCCGCCGGGAAAATTTTTCGTTTTCCCGAAAAAAGGGGTTGATTTTATGAATTACCGGCGCTATAATGTATAACTGCGTAAACTAGAAGGCAGAACAGGAGGTGTTACAATGCCCAACATCAAGTCCGCGAAGAAGCGGGTCGAGCTGTCCAAGGCCGCCTACGAGAAGAACAAGGCCGACCGGTCCGAGCTGAAGACCGTCGTCAAGAAATTCGAGGCCGCTGCCGCCGGTGAGGACCGTGCCGCTGCCGAGAGTGCCTACAAGCTGGCTGTTAAGACGGTGGACCAGGCGATGAGCAAGGGGATTCTGCACAAGAATACCGCTGCCCGGAAAAAGAGCAGCATGACGCTGAAGCTCAACAAGCTGGCCTAATCCGTATGAAAATAGCTCCTTCCGCTTCGGAGGGAGTTTTTTCATAACTACTCGACTTCTAAGGAGGCGACGCCGTTGGCCCAACTTTCCGACCCCATCACCGTCCTGCCCGGCGTAGGGGAAAAGCGGGCGAAGCTCTATGCCCAGCTGGGCATCTATACCCTCCGGGATCTCATATGCCACTTTCCCAGGGGCTACGAGGACCGCACCCGGATCGTGCCCATCTCCGCCCTGATCCCGGACCAGCCCGCCTGCTTCCGGGCCACCGTCATGACCCCGCCCCGCACCAGCCATATCCGAAAGGGCCTGGACATCACCAAGGTGCAGGTGGCGGATTCCAGCGCGCGGCTGAACCTGACCTTCTTCAACCAGAAATTCACCGCCGGGCAGCTAATCTACGGGAAGGAGTACATCTTCTACGGGGCGGTCACCGGGGATTTTATCGGATACAACATGCCCTCCCCGGTATTTGAGCCCCTGGACTCTCCCCCCGTCGTCACCCGGCGGATCCTGCCGGTCTACCCCCTCACCGCCGGTCTCAACAACGCCGGTATGATCCGCGCCATCTCTCTGGCCCGGGAGCTGTGCCCCGATCCGCCGGAGATCCTTCCCGAGGACCTGCGCCGGGAATACAAGATTCTCCCCGCCGCCCGGGCCTATCAGGCCATCCACGCCCCCGCCTCCATGGAGGAGGCGGCCATGGCGAAAAGGCGGCTGATCTTCGAGGAATTCTTCGTTTTCTCCGCCGGTTTGGCTCTGGCCCGGGCGGCCCGGGAGACCAGGCAGGTGGCGCCCTACGAGAAGGCGGAGCTGTCCGGCTTTCTGGCCGCCCTCCCCTTCCGGCTCACCGGGGCCCAGGAACGGGCCATTCGGGATCTGACCCGGGATCTGACCCGGGGGATCCCCATGAACCGGCTGGTCCAGGGGGATGTGGGCAGCGGGAAAACCATGGTGGCCGCGGCGGCGGCGTACCTGGCCGCCGTCAATGGCCGTCAGGCGGCGCTGATGGCCCCCACGGAGATTTTGGCGGAGCAGCACTTTGGCTCCCTCCGACCCCTCTTTGACCGTCTGGGGCTGCGCACGGCCCTGCTCACCGGCTCCATGACGCCCAAGGAAAAGCGCTTGGTCCGGGAGGCGCTGGCCGCCGGAGAGACCGATCTGGTCATCGGCACCCACGCCCTGCTGTCCGAGGCCACCGCCTTCCGGAATTTGGGGCTGGTGATCACCGACGAGCAGCACCGCTTCGGCGTGGCCCAGCGCTCCGCCCTGTCGGAAAAGGGGCGGGAGGTCCATCTGCTGGTCATGTCGGCCACGCCCATTCCCCGGACCCTGGCCCTGTTGATGTACGGCGATCTGGAGGTGTCCGTACTGGACGAGCTGCCCCCCGGGCGGCAGAAAGTGGACACCTTCCTGGTGGGGGAGTCCATGCGGGCCCGGGTCAACGCCTTTATCCGCAAGCAGGTCCAGGAGGGGCACCAGTGCTTCGTGGTGTGCCCCGCCGTGGAGGAAAATCAGGAACTGGGAATGAAGGCCGCCACCGCCTGGGCGGAGACTCTGGGCCGGACCGTCTTCCCCGATCTGCGGATCGCCCTGCTCCACGGGCAGCTGAAGGGGGCGGAAAAGGAGCGGATCATGGCCTCCTTCGCCCGGGGCGAGGCGGACGTGCTGGTGGCCACCACCGTCATCGAGGTGGGGGTGGATGTGCCCAACGCCACGTTGATGGTCATCGAGGACGCCGACCGGTTCGGCCTGAGCCAGCTCCATCAGCTCCGGGGCCGGGTGGGCCGGGGCGGCGCCAAGAGCTACTGCATTTTAACCACCCACAACCGGGCGCCCGAGACCCTGGCCCGGCTCAAGGCCCTGTGCGCCGTGTGCGACGGCTTCCGCATCGCGGAGGAGGACCTGAAGCTCCGGGGCCCCGGGGACTTCTTCGGCTCCCGGCAGTCCGGGATGCCCGCCTTCCGGGTGGCCAGCGTCTCTACCGATCTGGAGACCCTCCAGCAAGCCCAACAGGCCGCCGCCGGCTGGATCGACGCCCACGGGCAGGAGGACACGCCGGAAGCGGCGGCCCTCCGGGAGCGGATCGGAGAGCTGTTCGCCCATGGAAAGCCCGCAATGAACTGACCTGCCTTGAAGGGCCGGCTCCCTAAAAAAGGGCCCGGCCCCCGCGCCGGAAGCGCCCGTCTCCGGCGGCGGTACAGTTTCCCGGAGAGAAGTAACCAGAGCCGGCGGAAACTGCCCGCTTTGCTCAAATTGGAGGAGGTTTTGGTTCTTTTTTTGTGCGGAACGGAAATTTTTAAAAATGGGTTGTAACTTGGGAAGAAATGATGTAAAATATACAAACAAGATTATGGCTGGAAAGCGAGAATTTTCCTGCTCTGGAGGTTCATTTATGGTAAAACCCATTGTTCTTGTCATTATGGACGGCGTGGGCAAGGGCGACGGCGGCCCCGGCGACGCGGTGGCCCTGGCCAAAACCCCTACTCTGGACCGTCTCCTGGAAACCTGCCCCCACACCTGGCTCAAGGCCCACGGCACCGCCGTCGGACTTCCCTCCGACGATGATATGGGCAACTCCGAGGTGGGCCACAACGCCCTGGGCTGCGGCCAGGTCTACTCCCAAGGCGCCAAACTGGTGGGCGAATCCATCGAAAACGGGGCCCTGTTTCGCTCCGAGACCTGGCTGGATCTGATCGCCAACGCCAAGGCCGGCCACGCCCTCCACTTCCTGGGCCTGCTGTCCGACGGCAATGTTCACTCCAACATCTCCCACCTGATCGCCCTGCTGAAAAAAGCCCGGCAGGAGGGAGTCCAGAAGGTCTGCTGCCACATCCTGCTGGATGGCCGGGACGTGCCCGCCACCTCCGCCCTGGAATATGTGGATCAGCTGGAAAATGTCCTTGCCTCATTGTCCGGCGAGGGCTATGAATACCGGATCGCCTCCGGCGGCGGCCGGATGAAGATCACCATGGACCGCTACCAGGCCAACTGGCCCATGGTGGAGGCCGGATGGCGCACCCACGTTCAGGGTCAGGGCCGTCAGTTCCCCAGCGCCCGGGCCGCCATCGAGACCTACCGGGCCGAGACCGGCTGCATCGACCAGGACCTGCCTGCCTTCGTCATCGCCAAGGACGGCCAGCCCGTCGGCAAAATCGAGAACGGGGACAGCGTGATCCTGTTTAACTTCCGGGGCGACCGGGCCCAGGAGATCTCCCTGGCCTTCGACCGGAAGGAATTCCCCTACTTTGACCGGGGGGATTACACCGGCGTCAAGTTCGCCGGGATGCTCCAGTACGACGGGGACCTGAACATCCCCGAGCACTACCTGGTGCAGCCGCCGGTGATTTCCAACACCCTCACCGAGGTTCTCTGCGCCGCTGGCATCCATGAGTATGCCCTGTCCGAGACTCAGAAATACGGCCACGTCACCTACTTCTGGAACGGCAACCGGTCCGGGAAGGTGGACGAAAAGCTGGAGGTCTACGAGGAGATCCCCTCCGACGTGATTCCCTTCGAGCAGGCCCCCGCCATGAAATCCAAGGAGATCACGGAGCGCCTGGTGGCCCAGATGGCGTCAAAGCAGTTCCAGTTCCTCCGCTGCAACTATCCCAACGGCGACATGGTGGGCCACACCGGCGTACTGGAGGCTGTGATCTACGCCATGGAGCGGGTGGACGAGGGCCTGGCCGCCATTCTGAAAGCGGCGGACCAGTACGGCTACACCGTCCTCATCACCGCCGACCACGGCAACGCCGACCAAATGCTGGAGACCAAGAAGGGCAAGACCTCCGTCCGCACCGCCCACTCTCTGAATCCGGTGCCCTTCATCATTTACGACACCGACCACAGCTGGGAGATCCTGCCCGGCAAATACGGCTTGGCGAATGTCGCCCCCACGGTGGTGAAAATGCTGGGCCTGTCCGCCCCCGCGTGCTGGGAAGCCAGCATGGTCTGACCGATTCCGATGCAGGAGGGAATTGCTATGATCCGGCAGAACAATGAAAACGGCTCCGTCAACGTCAGCACCAGCGTGTACACCGACATTGTGGGCAACGCCGCCACCAACTGCTTCGGCGTGAAGGGCATGGCCGCCCGCTCCGTCACCGACGGGGTGTACCATCTGCTGCGCAAGGAGTCCCTGGCCAAAGGCGTCCGCGTCCACTTCCACGAAGACGATACCATCTCCATCGATCTGCACATCATGGTGGACAACGGGGTAAATCTGGGGGCGGTAGGCACGTCTATTATTTCCGAGGTGCGCTACGTCGTTACCAAGTGTACCGGCACCCAGGTCCGGGCGGTAAACGTATATATTGATTCCATGATGATTGGATAACATTCGGAGGTGTAACCATTGAGGCAGACCATAAACGGGGCCGATTTCCGCAGAATGATTCTCAGTGCGGCCGCCTCTATCGAGACCCATAAGCAGGCAATCAACGAGCTCAACGTCTTTCCCGTGCCCGACGGGGACACGGGCACCAATATGTCCATGACCATCGGGTCGGCCGCCGCGGATCTTAGGAAGACCGAGGACCCCACCCTGGAAAAGGCAGCCGCCGTCACCGCCTCCGCCACCCTGCGGGGGGCCCGGGGCAATTCCGGCGTGATTCTGTCCCTGCTGTTCCGGGGCATTTCCAAGAAGCTCAAGGGCGCCCAGGAGTGCGACGGCGTGCTGTGGGCCGAGGCCATGCAAAAGGGCGTGGACGCCGCCTACAAGGCGGTGATGAAGCCCGCCGAGGGCACCATCCTCACCGTTGCCCGTCTGGCCGCCGCCAAAGCCGCCCAGGCCGCCCAGGAGAGCAACTATCTGGAATACGTCCACGAGGCCGCTCTAGTGGAGGCCAAGACCGCTCTGGCCAACACGGTGAATCAGAACCCGGTGCTGAAAAAGGCCGGCGTCATCGACGCCGGCGGCAAGGGCTGGGTGCTGGCCCTGGAGGCCATGCTTGCTGCCCTCCGAGGGGAGGACATCACCGTTCCCGAGGAAACGACGGAGGTAAAGGATCAGGCGTCCTTCTCCGAGTTCGCCACCGAGGACATTACCTTCACCTACTGCACCGAGTTTATCGTCTCCCGGGAGAACAAGAAGGATCCGGAGGCCCTTCGCGCCTTCCTCTCCGGACTGGGGGACAGTCTGGTATTGGTGGACGACGACGAGATCATCAAGGTCCACGTCCACACCAACAATCCCGGCACCGCGTTACAGGAGGCGCTAACCTACGGCTCCTTCGTCACCGTGAAGATCGAGAATATGCGCTTACAGCACACCGAGAAGGTGATGACCGAGCAGGAGCTGGCCCCCAAGATCGCCGAGCCGGAGAAATCCTTCGGCGTGGTGTCGGTGTGCGCCGGGGACGGGCTGGCGGACGTGTTCACCAATTTAGGAGTGGACGGGATCATCTCCGGCGGCCAGACCATGAACCCCAGCACCCAGGACATTCTCCTGGCGGTGAACCGGGTCCCGGCGGAGACGGTGTTCGTCCTGCCCAACAACAAGAATATCATTATGGCGGCCCAGCAGGTAGATCCCCTGACCCCCAAGCATGTGGTGGTGATCCCCAGCAAGACCGTGCCCCAGGGCGTGACCGCCATGCTGAACTTTGCCCCGGATCTGAGCGAGGCGGAGAATGTGCGGGCGATGAACGAATCGCTTTCCACAGTGGACACCATGCAGATCACCTATGCCGCCCGGGACTCGGATTTCGACGGCTATAAGATCCACGAGGGCGACTATCTGGCCATGTACGGCAGCTCCCTCTTCGGTACCAGCCGGGACATTCAGGTGCTGCTCCAATCCCTGGCGGAGAAGGTCCGTGACGGGGGCAAGGAGTACATTACCATTTACTATGGGGAGGACATCCCGGAAAACCAGGCGCGGAAGGCGGCGGAGCTTTTCTCCGACACCTGCGCCGGGGCGGATGTGAATCTTCTCAAGGGCGGCCAGCCGGTCTATTACTATCTGATCTCCGCCGAATAGGCGGCGAGTCGCCGGCGGGCAGGGCCCGCAGCCAAAGCGTGCGTGGGACTGGCAGTGATCGTTACATCTGCTGGGCCCGCTCGGTATCGATCTTGCGGGCGCGATAGATGGTGGGTATCGTGAGCCTTGTCACCAGCCTGGTATTGGCGGCGAGTCGCCGCGGACAATGCGTGTGCTGGCCTGGTGGTGATCGTTACACCTCCCGGGCTCACTCGGTATCGGTACTGCGGAGGAAGGGGCGACCCTTTTGCGGGCGGGCGACGGCTTGATTTGTGAATAGGGCGTGCCGCGCTTCTGGCGCGGCACGTTTTCCCATTTTTCTCCGGAAAGGACGCGAGGGTTTGAAACAAATTCCCCGGGGTGAGCTGATCGGAAAGGTCTACCGCCTTTCCCGGTCCATTGGCGAACTGCACATCTCCTTTCACGCCGCCCATGCGGGGTATTTTATCGTTTTGGCGGTGTTTCCGGGCCTGGTGCTGATCCTGAGCCTTCTGCGCTATACCGGGCTGCGGGTGGAGACCCTGACCGATCTGCTCTCCGGCATTCTTCCCGCCGCTCTGCTTCCCGCGGCGGAAAGGCTGATCGTCAGCACCTACACCAGCTCCAGCCATGCCGTGGTGGGTCTGTCCGCGCTGACGGCTCTGTGGTCCGCCAGCAGGGGGATCTTCGGCCTGCTTACCGGGCTGAACGCGGTATACCACGTCTCCGAGGACCGGGGATACTGGTACACCCGGGGGATCAGTGTGATCTACACCTTTTTCTTCCTGGTGGTGGTTCTGCTGACCCTTGCCCTCCATGTCTTTGGCACGCTGCTGCTGGAATGGCTCCACGCTTCCGACAATCCGGTGCTGCGGTTCCTGGGTGAAATGCTGGATCTGCGATTTTTCCTGCTGATCATTGTCCAGACCGCCTTTTTCTGCGGCATTTTTATGGTCTTCCCCAACCGGCGCAACCACCTGTTGGACTCCCTGCCCGGAGCGCTGCTGTCCAGCATCGGCTGGCTGGTGTTTACGGACATTTTCTCGGTCTATGTGGAGCATTTTCCCAACTATGCCAATATCTACGGCTCGGTGTACGCCGTGGCGCTGAGCATGCTGTGGCTGTACTTCTGCCTGTCCATCGTGTTTTACGGCGGGGCGCTGAATTATTATCTGATGGTGATGGACCGAAAAAAATAGCCGCCGTTTATTCCCAGTTCATATCCCGGGGATAAAATGGGGAAAAGGAGGCGTTGCCATGTTTGGTTTGGTCGCCGCGAATTTGGAGGAGCTGACCCAGGTGGAAAAGGACCGCTATGGGGCGGTGTACTGCGGCATCTGCCGGGAGATCCGGCTGCGGGCCTCCTCCCTCTCCCGGCTGGCTCTGCGCTACGATATGGCCTTCCTGGCCCTGCTGCACATGAGCCTGTACGAGCCGGAGGAAGAAGCTGGGACCGGCGCCTGCGGGCTCCATCCCTTCCGGCCCCGGGCCTGGGTGGACTGTGAACCTGTCCGCTACGCCGCGGATATGAATCTGATCCTGGCCTATTACAGCGCCAGGGACCACCAGAAGGACGACGGAAGCCTCTCCGCCGGGGCCATGGCCCGGATCCTCGCCCGGGGCATGGAGCAGGCCGCCCAAGAATATCCCCGGCAGACCCAGGCCATCCGTCAGGCCCTGGAGACCCTGTCCCGGCTGGAGGCGGAAAACTGCCCCAATCCCGATCTGCCCGCCGGATGCTTTGGCCAGCTGATGGCGGAGCTGCTGGTATTTAAGGAGGACCGGTGGGCCCCCACCCTCCGGCAGATGGGCATGGCCCTGGGCCGGTTCATCTACCTGGCGGACGCGGACATCGACTACCGCGCCGACCAGAAAAAAGGAAGCTACAATCCCTTCCTCGCCATGGGCTGCGGAGAGGACCGGGCGGCCTGGGAGCGGTACCTGGTGCTTGCCATGGCCCGGTGCGCCGACGAATACGAACGGCTGCCTCTGGTGCAGGACAAGGGGATCTTAGACAATATTCTTTACAGCGGCGTCTGGGCGGAGCTCCACCGGCGGCGCAAGGACAAGGCAGGAGGGGAAGCGCATGGATGATCCTTATAAGGTTTTAGGCGTCAGCCCCGACGCCTCGGATCAGGAGATCAAGCAGGCCTATCGGAAGCTTGTGAAGCAGTACCATCCCGACCGGAACCCCGGCGACCCGGTGGCCGCCAAGAAGATGCAGGAGATCAACGCCGCCTATGAGCAGATCAAGAACCCGGAGAAGGCGCAGCCCTCCGGCGGCGGTTCCGACAGCTATGGCGGGTACGGCGGGTACGATCCCTTTGGCGGCTATGGCCCCTTCGGCGGCTACCAGCGGACCTACCGCCAGGAGGACCAGGGGGACCAGTATCTCCGCTCGGCCTACCAGTACATCGTCTACGGCCGGTACCAGGAAGCCCTGAACGTGCTTTCCTCCACCCAGGACCGCTCCGCCAGGTGGTATTATCTCAGCGCCCTGGCCAACGACGGCCTGGGCAACCAGATCACCGCCATGGAGCACATCCGCCGGGCGGTGAGCATGGAGCCGGACAACATGGAGTATCTCCAGGCACTCCGGCAGATGGAAAACGGCGAGGCGGCCTACCGCCGCCAGGCCGGTTCCTACCGGGGCTTCACCACCGGCGGGTCTATCTGCCCCTCGCTGTGCATGTGCTATCTGGCGCAGATGTTCTGCTGCCGGGGCTACTACTGCTGCTGACTTAAGATGTAAAAAAGCATGGGCAGGCCCTTCCTGTCCATGCTTTTTTGCCCTTTCGGGGAACAGTTCATTTCAGAGTGGAGCTGCTGTTGAGGATCAGGCTGCTGTACAAAAACAAAACATCCTGGCCGTGGAAGTCGATGAAATTGCCCAGGTAGCTGCTCATGAGATAGCGGATATCCACCACCGTCACCGTCTTGTACCCCTGGACCAGCAGGGGCACCATAGAGCTACCGAAGGAGTCCCGGAAGACGATCAGCTCCCGGTCGGTATCGGCGTTGGGATTCTCGATGGTGAGCAGTGCCGCCGCGCCGGAGAGGAACACGTCGTACAGGTCCCGACTGTCCAGCTTGTCCAGGTCGTAGACCTGGGTTTTTTTGTTGTTTTCGTAGTTGAACACGGTGCAGTCCCGGAGCAGGTCGCTCTGGAGGTAGTAGATGGTCTCCGGCTCCATGGGCAGGGCCGCCTGGCCGTAGTAGACGCCGTAGAAGGGCTTTTCCACCGCCGTGGGGGTGTAATCCCCCTCCTTTGGCTCCGGGACCCCCAGGGCCCGGCAGAGGGCCCCCGCCGCCGGGAGCAAGCGTTCCTGGCGCCAATGGGTGTCCGTGCGGTAATAATCCGTGCCGGAAAGGTAAGGGGTGACGTCCACATAGCTGGCCCAGGGCAGGCCGGATGTGATCTTTTCCTCCATGGCGGCATAGTCCATGGCAGGGTACCCGTTGGCCTGGGCCAGGTAGAAGCCCTTGTCCGGGGCCATGGTGACGTAAATTTTGGAGCCGGAGTCCTTTAAGTAGGTATCGTACACGTTCTGGAACCGGGAGACGGCATAGTTTACGGATTTTTCGTCCAAGGGGTATTCCACCTTGGCGGCGTAGCCGCCGGCGATGTAGATGCCGTTGTTATCCTTCTGGCCCAGGCAGTAGTAGTGAAACAGGGCCTTGAGCTGCCGGAACTGGTCCCGCAGGGGGAACTGGTCCAGGCTGTAACTTTCAAAATCCGTCATAAACGACCCGGACAGGACGTTTTCCGCCGTCAGCGCCGGCATTTGGTCCAGCTTCCGCCGCTCGGACACGGACACCTCCTGCTTGGGCCCGAACCAGGCGAAAAGCGCCAGACCAAGCCACACCACCAGCACCGCCGCCGCGCCCAGGAGGTATTTTCGGTTTTCCTTCATCATCCCGCGCCTCCTTAGAACCGGAAATAGAGGAAGGGATTATAAGACCCATCCACCAGGTAGCCGCTGCACAGCAGCAGCAGCACGATCAGCCCCGCCGGCTCCAAAACCGCCCGGACCTTCTCCGGCAGCTTCTGTTCCAGCATTCTGGGCAGGGGCGTGGCCCCCACGAAGCCCAGGATGAACAGCACCAGATAGCTTTGCAGATAGTAAACCGTCTGGGTAGAGAGCAGCGGCAGCCCCGCCAGGCCGAAGAGTCCGGCAAAATCCTGCCCCGCCTGGGCCATGTCGTTGGCGTTGAACAGGACAAAGCTCAGCACCACCGCCAGTAGCACATAGCCGTGCCGCAGGACCTTGGGCAGCTTTTGCAGGGCCGGGACCCACTTTTCCAGCAGCAGCAGCGCCGCGAACAGAAGGCCCCACAGCACGAAATTCCAGGCGGCCCCGTGCCACAGGCCCGTGAGCATCCACACCGCTAGGATGTTCAGCACCCAGCGGAATTTGCCCACCCGGTTGCCGCCCAGGGGGATGTAGACGTAGTCCCGGAACCAGCCCCCCAGGGTCATATGCCAGCGCCGCCAGAACTCGGTGACGCTCTTGGACAAATAGGGGTAGTTAAAATTCTCCGGGAACCGGAAGCCGAAAATCCGGCCCAGGCCGATGGCCATGTCGGAATAGCCGGAAAAATCAAAGTAGATGTGCAGGGTGAAGGCAATGGCGTAGACCCAGTAGAAGACCAGGGATTTTTCCCCGGAGGCCCGGAACAGGGCGGTCAGCTCCCCAAACTGGTTGGCCAGCAGCACCTTCTTGGCCAGGCCCGTCAGGAACCGGCGCAGACCCAGGTACAAGTCGCTTGCGTGGGTGGACCGCTCCTTCAGCTCCTGGGCAATGTCCACATACCGGACGATGGGCCCGGCGATGAGCTGGGGGAAGAAGGAGACGTAGGCCCCGAAGCTGATGGGATTTTTCTGGGCCTCCACCTGCCCCCGGTACACGTCCACCACATAGCTCATGCACTGGAAGGTGTAAAAGCTGATGCCAATGGGCAGGGCCAGGTGGAGCAGAGGCACCGCCAGCCCCGTGGCGGCGTTAAAGCTGGAGACGAAGAAATCCGCGTACTTAAACACCCCCAGCAGGGCCACCCCCGTCACGACAGACAAAATCAGCCACAGCTTTTTGACCTTCTTTGATTTGCTAAAGGAGATGGCCAGCCCGTAGCCGTAAAAGGCCAGGATGGAAAAGACCATCAGCGCCAAGTATTTAGGCTCCCCCCAGCCGTAGAAAAAGAGGCTGGACAGCAGCAGCACGGCGTTGCGGGGGAGCATGTGCCTGGGCGTCAGCAGGGCCACCAGGAAATAGGCCAGCGCCGTAGCCACGGCAAAGTAAAACAAAAACGGAACGCTGGAAAACAGCATGGGCATCCTCCCTTCTCATGGGCCGCCGGGTTGGCGGCGGGGACTTACCAAAAGCAGCGGCCGGGGGCCGCTGCTTTTTTCGGTTGGTCAATCAGGGCATGGGGATGGCGACGCCGCCCGGCTTGCCCTCGCCTTCCTCGGCAAAGTCCAGCTCACCGCCCATCACCTGCTGGAAGGCGTCCACGATGTCCTGGGCGCTGGTAGGAGTATCGCCCTCGGCAAACTGGGGGTCGATCATGACCAGAATGACGATATCGCCCTTGCCGGCCACCATCAGATCGTCGCCGCTGACGCAACCCCACTTCCGGGGATCGATGTTGTCCTTCATCTGGGTGGCAATGTCGTGGGCCTTGGCGGCGTCCTTCACCTGGACCACCACCAGGGAGTAGGCGATGGAGCTCATCATGGGCTCGGACACCACGATATCCGCCAGGTCGGCGTCGCTTTCCAGGCCGGTGTAGTACGGGATCATCTCCTGCACCATTTCATCAGGCACGTCGCCCAGCATCAGCGCCACGGGATGGGCCTCATAGATCTGGGCGATCAGCGCGCTTAAGGGGCTGGCCGCGGGATCTTCGCCCTGGGTGCTGTCCTCCGTGGAGGTCTCCGTGGTCCCCTGGGCAGGGGGTTCGGTGGGCTCGCTCTGAGGCGCGGTAGAGGTTCCCTCGGGCTCGGTGTTGACCGGGCCAGTGGGGCCGCAGCCGGCGGCCAGGGCGACGGTCAGCGCCAGGACCAGCAGGATGGCAAAGTACTTTTTCATGTTTCATTTCCTCCATTTGATTTCGTTTTCTGATGTATGGCAAATCCCGCGAGCAGCAGGACGATGCCCAGTGTCACGCCGCCGGTATCGATCAGCACGTCGAAGAAGCTGGGCCCCCGATCGGGGACGAACCGCTGGATGGTCTCATCCACGCAGGCGGCCAGGAAGCCCCATACCAGCCCCTGGAAGAGGTGCCGCCCCAAAAGGGCATGCAGCCAGGCAAGAAGGGCCCCCAGGCAGGCAAATTCCGTAAAATGGGCCAGCTTTCGCAGCAGCCCTCCGCCGGAAATGCCAGTATCCGGCAGGAAAAACAGAATTTTCAGAAGCAGTGCCTTCACAAAGTCGCTGATGGCTCCGGAAATCTCCCCCGGCAGCAGGGAGTTGCCCCATATAAAGGCCAGGCACAGGCACAAAAGGGCCACGCACAATCGCTTTTGCCGTTTTTCCGTCCCCATCACAGAACCCCCAAATGCTCCAAGAGGATCTTCACGCCCAGAAGGATCAAGATGACGCCGCCGGCTGCTTCCGCCTTTTTTTCGTACCGGCTGCCGAAGATCGCGCCCACCTTCACCCCCAAAGCGGACAGGCAGAAGGTGGTCGCGCCGATGATGGCCACTGCCAGGAAAATGTTGACCTCCCCCGCCATGGCCAGGGAGATGCCCACGGCCAAAGCGTCGATGCTGGTGGCCAGGGCCATGATCAGCATGGTCCCGAAGGACAGGTCTCCGTCCGCCGCCTCTTCCTCCTGGCTCAAAGCCTCCCGGAGCATATTGCCTCCAATAAGGGCCAGCAGGCCGAAGGCCACCCAATGGTCAAAGGCGGCAATGGCCTGGGCGAAGAGGCTGCCCAGGAAGTACCCCGCCAGGGGCATCAGCGCCTGGAAGCCGCCAAACCAGGCCCCGCAAATCAGCGGCGCCTTCCATTTGGCCTCCCGCATGGCCAGGCCCTTGCAGACCGATACCGCGAAGGCGTCCATGCTCAGACCCACCCCCAGCAGCAGCAACTCCCAAAAGCCCATGTCCATCGCTCCTTGTTAAGACAGCTTCATTTTCATTATACCAGGGGGAGGTAGCAGTGTCAAGGAGCCATCGGAAAATCAAGACACTCCCGGGGTGGGACCCGTATTGATTATACAACCCCCAAAGGGGAGATTCCTTATACTTTTTCAAAAAAACGGCGCCGATCCGCCGGTTTCTTTCGATCAAATTCTTGAAAGCGTCGCAAAACGTGCTATAATAGGGCCAAAGAACGAAAATTCGGCATACCATCAGTTGGAAAAGGAGGTCTGTTTCAATGAAGAAGCTTCTATCGACCCTGCTCATCCTGCTGATGCCGCTCTCCTTCGCGGCCTGCGCGGCCCAGGGGACGGCGGGCACGGAAACCCAAGCCTCGGGCGGCACCGAAGGGCCGATCAGTCAGCTGGCGAATCCCTTGGAGCCGGTGGACGGCCCGGCGGAATACCAGGCCCGGCTGGGCATTCAGGTCGACGCCCCGAATGGTGCCGAGGCGGTCTCCTACGCCATCCTCTTTCAGCGGATCGCGGATATCACCTTCCTGTTTGACGGGCACGAGTACGACCTCCGGGCCGCCGCGGAGGAGGAGGATTTTTCCGGCCTCTACGGCACCGAGGAAAAGACAGAGGAGCTGGTTCCCGGCAAAACCGCCACCCTGACATCGATCCGCAGCGGCGAGGAGGTCTACCTGAAGATCACCTGGAAGAGCGGCGGCGTCACCTATATTTTGATCAATACCGACGGCGCGGAGGAGGCGGACATCAAGGCCGTCTTCACAGCCCTGCCCTGATGGCGGCGCCAACAGGCTCTTCAACGTCCAAATTCGAAAGGCCACCGGCACAGCCGGTGACCTTCTTGTCTTTATAATGCTCCCACGGAAACGCGCTTTTCTACTTTATATGCGAGCAGTCGATCGGCGTCTTACTCCTCCCGAATTTGGATGTGGACCTCCTCCAGCTGCTTTTCCGTGACGGCGCTGGGGGCGTCCATCATCAGGTCCTGGGCGTTTTTGTTCATGGGGAAGGGAATGACCTCCCGGATGGACTCCTCCCCCGCAAGGAGCATCACCATCCGGTCCACGCCGGGGGCGATGCCCGCGTGGGGCGGCGCGCCGTAGCAGAAAGCGTTGTACAGGGCCGGGAACTTGGCCTTGACGTCCGCCTCCCCCAGGCCCACCAGCTCAAAGGCCTTCACCATGATCTCCGGATCATGGTTCCGCACCGCGCCGGAGCTCAGCTCCACGCCGTTGCACACCAGGTCGTACTGGTAGGCGTAGATGTCCAGAGGATCGGTCTGGCCCCGCTCCGCCTTTTCCAGGACCTCCAGGCCCCCGTTGGGCATGGAGAAGGGGTTGTGGCAAAATTCCAGCTGGCCGGACTCCTCCCCGATCTCAAACATGGGGAAGTCCACGATCCAGCAGAAGGCGTACTGCTTTTCATCCATATGGCCGGGCACCGCCGTACCCAGCATCTTCCGGGCCACGCCGGCGGTTTTCCGGGCGCTGTTTCCGTCGCCGGCGGCGATAAGGGCCAGGCTGCCGGGGGTCATGCCCAGCTCCTTCAGCTCCTCTTCATGGCCGGCAAGGAACTTGGCCACGCCGCCCACCAAGGCGCCGCTCTCGTCCATCCGGACCCAGTAGGGCTTCCGCCCCGCCTGGACCGCCACCTCGTCGCAGAGCTTCTCGATCTGCTTGCGGGTCAGCTCTGCGCCGGAGCAGGGCACGATCTTCACCATGGTAGCCTCCTCGAAGGGGGCGAAGCCCTGGGTCTTCTTGGCCAGGTCCGTCATATCCCCCACCGTCAGGTCGATGCGCAGGTCCGGCTTGTCCGTGCCGTAGACGTCCATGGCGTCGTTGTAGCGGATCCGCCGGAAGGGAGCCTGGGAGGCGACGTCGTAGGCGCCGTACTTGGCGAAGATGGGGGGCAGGACCTTCTCCATCACGCCGAACACATCCTCCTGGGTGGCGAAGGCCATCTCCAGATCCAGCTGGTAAAATTCACCGGGAGACCGGTCGCCCCGGGCGTCCTCGTCCCGGAAGCAGGGGGCGATCTGGAAATAGCGGTCAAAGCCCGCGGTCATCAGCAGCTGCTTAAACTGCTGGGGCGCCTGGGGCAGGGCGTAGAACTTCCCCGGGTGCTTCCGGGAGGGCACCAGATAGTCCCGGGCCCCCTCAGGGCTGGACGCCGTCAGGATGGGGGTGGTGATCTCCAAAAAGCCCTCCTCCGTCATCCGGCGGCGCAGCTCCGCCACCACCTGGCTGCGCAGAATGATGTTGGCCTTCACCGCCGGGTTCCGCAGGTCCAAAAAGCGGTACTTAAGCCGGACATTTTCATCGGCAGCCCGGGATTTGTTGATCTCGAAGGGCAGGGCGTTATACCGGCACTTGCCCAGCACGGTGATGGCGGTGGGCTCCACCTCGATTTCCCCAGTGGGCTGCTTGAGGTTCTTGCTCTCCCGTTCCCGGACAACGCCGGTGACGGAGACGGTGGACTCCTTGTTGACGCCCTTCACGGCGGCCATCATTTCCGGCGTCCGCACCACCACCTGGGTGGTACCGTAGAAGTCCCGCAGCACCAGGAAGGCGAAGTTGGCCCCCACCTCCCGGATATTTTCCAGCCATCCGGACAATGTCACGGTTTTCCCCACGTCAGGCAGCCGCAGCTCCCCGCAGGTATGGGTTCTGGATTGGGTCATAAAGAAAAAGCCTCTCTTCTTTTAAATTTTGTGTATTGTCTCATAAAATGGGAAAAAAGTCAATCATTCCCCTGAAACTTCTAGGGAAAATCCCGCCGTCTCCAGCTCTTGGAGCAGCCTTATCCCCTTTTCGCATCCGGCACGGGTGCGGTACGCCTCCGAGGAGGCCACCACCGTTCCGTTCCGGGCCCGGAGGCGGAACCGCCACTGTCCCGCCCGGTCCCGGTACAGCTCAAACCGGGGATTGCTCCCCGGGCTGCCGGCGGCGGTCAGGTCCGCGATCCCGGCGGTTTGGGCCGCCCGAAGGGCCCCCCGAATCCCCCGGAGGCAGGCCGCCCGGGAGGCATAGACCTGGGAGGAGGCCACGGTTTCCCCGTTGGCGGCCCGCAAGTCAAATTTATACCCCGAAGAAGTGGCGCGAATAACGGCTTTTTCCATGGTTTTCCCCCTTCTGATATTATAATGTGTTCAAAAGCATAAGTCAAAGAAATGTATTTGTCACTTTTTCACAGACTTGTCCCCATCTGAGCAAGAAAAATCGGAAATAATACACAATTTTGCTTGCATTTCCCCGGGCCGTGTGGTATGATAGGGGCAGTCAACCGAATAGAAGGATCGGATGAATGGCCCGGGAGAGACCGGACGCGGCGCCGAAGGGGTATGCGAAAACTCTCAGGCAAAAGGACCGGGCCAGGACGATACTCCGTAGAGTGGGGGTTCCCCACGCCGAAGGTGCAACCCGCCGCGAGGGTGGGGAATCTCTCAGGTATTTTGGCGGAGGCGCAGCGGGGGGGTACTTTCCTCCGTTGCGTCTCCGTTTTTTATTCGCGGGAAAGGAGAATGGAGATGATCATCACCCGAAAAAAGGAGCGGGAGGCCCTGCTTGCCATGCTCCGGGGTGTCCGGCGGGCGGCCCTGGTGGGCTGCGCCAGCTGCGCCGCCGCCTGCCAGACCGGCGGGGAAAAGGAGCTGGAGGAAACGAAGGCCTTTTTGGAGGACCACGGCATCCAGGTGCTTGCCGCCGTCCTGCCGGAGGAGTGCTGCCACAAAATGCTGGTGAAGCGGGACCTCAAAGCCCTGCGGGGCCTGGAGCTGGACGCGGTGGTGTGCCTGGCCTGCGGCGACGGGGTCCAGACCGTGGCGGACAATGTGGCGCTGCCGGTGTACCCCGCCAACGACACCCTGTTTCTCGGTCAGGTGGAGCGGGTGGGGATCTTCCACGAATACTGCCGGATGTGCGGGGACTGCGTCCTCGGCGCCACCGGGGGCATCTGCCCCGTGACCCGCTGCGCCAAGGGCCTGGTGAACGGCCCCTGCGGCGGCCAGAAGGACGGCAAATGCGAGGTAAACCCGGAAAATGACTGCGCCTGGATCCTGATCTACCGCCGTCTGGAGCGGCTGGGGAAGCTGGACAGCCTCCTTATCCCTGCGGGACAGCGGCACGAGCACGCCCATCCGGCCCATCTGAATTTGCGGGAGGGAGCCAAATGAGTCAGCTGGAAAAGGCCCTCAGGGCCGGCCAATTTGCCGTCACCGCCGAGGTAGCGCCCCCCAAAGGGGCGGACCTGGCCCCCGCCCTGGAGACGGCCCGGGCCCTCCGGGGAAAGGTCCACGGGCTCAATGTGACGGATATGCAGTCCGCCTGCCTGAAGGCTTCCAGCCTGGGGCTGTGCGTTGCCCTGAAGCAGGCGGGACTGGAGCCGATCCTGCAAATGACGGGCCGGGATCGGAACCGGATGGCCCTGGCCGCCGATCTGCTCACCGCCGCCTCCTTCGGCATCGACACCGTCCTGGCCCTCACCGGGGACCATCCGGCGGTGGGGGACTGCCGGGACGCCAAGCCGGTCTATGATCTGGACAGCGTGGGGATCCTGGAGCTGCTGACCGAGCTGCAAGCAGGCCGGGACTGCGGCGGGAATCCTCTGACCGGCGTCGCCCCCCAATATTTTGGCGGCGCTTCCGCCACCCCCGTCTACGATCCCCTGCCCCTGCAAATCGCCAAGGTGAAGCGCAAAGTGGACGCCGGAGCCCGGTTTATCCAGACCCAGGCGGTCTTTACGGCGGAGAGTCTGCTGCCCTTCCTGGAGGGCTTGGACCGGGCCGGGATCAATATCCCGGTGCTGGCGGGGATCATCCCCCTGAAATCCGCCGGGATGGCCAAATTCATGAACGACCACGTCCCCGGCATCGCGGTGCCCCAGGAGCAGATCGACGCCCTGGCGGCGGAGAAGTCCGCCGGCGGCAGTCCCGCCCAGCTGGGGATCCGAATGGCGGCGGAGCTGGCGGCCCGCCTCCGGGCGGAAAAGCTCTGCGCCGGGATCCACATCATGGCCATTGGCGGCGAAAAGTACATTCCCGGTCTGCTGGAACAGGCTGGAATTGATATGCAAGAATAGGAGGAAGCCCATGAGCGAACTGAAACGAACTTCCCTGTACCCGGCCCACCTGGCGGCGGGCGCTAGCTTGGTGGATTTTGGCGGATGGGAAATGCCGGTGCAGTACCCCACCGGCATTGTGGCGGAGCATCTGTACGACCGGCGGAAATGCGGCATTTTCGACGTGTCCCACATGGGGCGTTTGCTGGTGGAGGGGCCGGACCGGCTGGCCTTCCTGCAGAAGGTACTCTCCGGCAACGCCGCCGCCCTGACCCCGGGACGGGCCCAGTACTGCATGATCCCCACCGAGACCGGTGGGGCGGTGGACGACGCGTACCTCTATATGTATGAGCCCGAAAACTACATGCTCATCGTCAACGCCGCCAACACGGAAAAGGATCTGGCCCACTTTGCCCGGTATCTGCCGGACTACGACTGCCGAATCACCAACATCACGGACAGCTACTCCTCCATTGCCGTCCAGGGGCCGGAGGCGGAGGCGATTTTAAAGGAGCTGTCCGGGGCGGAGCGCCTCACCGGCCCGAAGAAAAACGACCTGGGACAGATCACCATTCAGGGCAAGCCCGTCCGAGTGTCCAAGACCGGCTACACCGGCGACCCCATCGGCTACGAGGTGTTCATCGACGCCAAGGACGCGGTGTGGCTGTGGAATCTGCTGATCGACCGGGGCGCCCAGCCCACGGGCCTGGGCGCCCGGGACACCCTCCGGCTGGAGGCGGGGCTTCCCCTCTACGGCCATGAGCTGGGAACGGCGCCAGACGGGAAGGAGATTCCCATTTTTGCAGTGTCTCTGGCCCGGTTCGCCGTGAGCTTTGCTCCGGAGAAGGGCGATTTTGTGGGCCGGGCGGCCCTGGAGGCCCAGCGGGCCGGGACGGAAAAGAAAATCGTTCCCATCACCCTGACCGACCGGGGGGTTCTCCGGGGCGGCATGGAGGTGCTGCGAGACGGCCAGGCCGTGGGCTGGGTGACCAGCGGCACCATGGTGCCCTACTGGGTCCTGGACGAGCAGGGCAGGCCCACGGAGGCCACCGGCCGCCGCTCCATCGGCTTTGCCTATGTGGACAGCCGCCTGGGCCCCGGGGACGCCGTTCAGGTCAACGTCCGGGGAAAGCTGCTCCGCGGGGAGCTTGTCAAACGTCATATGCGCCAGGATCTGCCCCCCTATGGCCGGGCGGAACTGCTGAAATAAAAAGGAGGATCTTAAAATGAACTATCCCGTGGATTACAAGTACACCCACTCCCATGAATGGCTCCGGGATGATGGAGACGTGGCCATCGTCGGCATCTCGGACTACGCCCAGGACGCCCTGGGGGACGTGGTCTTCGTGAACCTGCCCGCCGTGGGCGACACCGTTATTGCCGGGGAAAGCTTTGGGGATGTGGAATCCGTCAAGGCGGTCTCCGATCTCATCAGCCCCGTCACCGGGGTGGTGTGCCAGGTGAACACCGCCCTGGAAGACGCCCCCGAGAGCCTCAACGAGGACCCCTACGGCGCCTGGATCATCCAGGTACAGGACGTGACCGACTGCGAGGACCTGATGAACGCGGAGGACTACCAGGCGTTCTGCGAGCAGGAGGGCTGATATGGGAAGCTACATTCCCTCCACCCCGGCGGAGCGGCGGGAAATGCTCTCCGCCGTGGGGGTATCCTCCTTCCGGGAGCTGTACCGGGACGTACCGGAGGAAATGTACCGGCCCGACCTGGACCTGCCCGAAGGCAAGAGCGAGCTGGAGGTTTCCCGAATTCTAACCGCCCTGGCGGAAAAAAACCGGGTGTTCCCCACGGTGCTCCGGGGAGCGGGGGCCTATGACCACTACATCCCCAGCATCGTCAAGTACATCCCCGCCAAGGAGGAATTTCTCACCGCCTACACCCCCTACCAGGCGGAGATGAGCCAGGGCATTTTGCAGTCGATCTTTGAGTATCAGACCATGATCTGCCGCCTGACGGGCATGGACGTGTCCAACGCCTCGGTCTACGACGGGGCCACCGCCGCGGCGGAGGCCGCCGCCATGTGCCGGGACCGGAAGCGGCGGGTGACCCTGATCTCCGCCGCCGCCCACCCGGACACCATCCAGACCGTGAAGACCTACTGCTACGCCGCCGGGGAGGCGGTGGAGGTGATTCCGGAGAAGGACGGCAAAACCGATCTAGGGGCCCTGGAGGCCATGCTGACCCCCGAGGTGGCCTCGGTATACGTCCAGCAGCCCAATTTCTACGGCCAGCTGGAGGACGCCGAAAAAATCGGGGAAGCCGTCCATCAGGCGGGGGCCATGTACATTTTAGGCTGCAACCCCATCGCCCTGGCCATCCTGCAAACGCCTCGGGAGGCTGGGGCGGACATCGCCGTGGGCGAGGGTCAGCCCCTGGGCATGCCCATGAGCTACGGCGGGCCCTACCTGGGCTTCATGGCCACGACTGCCAAATATATGCGCAAGCTTCCCGGCCGGATCGTGGGCCAGACCGTGGACGCCGCCGGAGAGCGGGCCTATGTCCTGTCCCTCCAGGCCCGGGAGCAGCACATCCGCCGGGAGAAGGCCAGCTCCAACATCTGCTCCAACGAGGCGCTGTGCGCCCTCACCGCCGGGCTGTATATGGCGGCCATGGGGCCGGAAGGCATGGCCAAGGCCGCGAAGCAGTCCATGGCCAAGGCCCATTATCTGGCAGAAAAGCTCTGCGCCCTGCCCGGTGTGGAGCGGGTCCACAGCGGCGCCTTTTTCCATGAATTTGTCACCACCCTTCCCCACACCGCGGAGGTCCTCTCCGCCCTGGAGGAGGCGGGGATTCTGGGGGGCCTGCCCATCGCCGGCGGCGTGCTGTGGTGCGCCACCGAGAAGGTCCCCAAGGCAGAACTTGACCGGGCCGTAGAGATCGTGAAGGAGGTGCTGGGTAAATGCAATTGATTTTTGAAAAAAGCGTCCCCGGCCGGGGGACAGAATACCTGCCCTCCTGCGACGTGCCGGAGGTTTCCCTTCCGGAGGGCCTGGGCAGGAAAGCGCCCCCGAAACTGCCGGAGCTCAGCGAAACCGACGTGAGCCGCCACTATACCCAGCTGTGCCAGCAGGTGTACGGAGTCAACTGCGGCTTCTACCCCTTGGGTTCCTGCACTATGAAATACAACCCCCGGATCGACGAGGAGATGGCCGCCCTGCCGGGCTTCACCGGCGTCCATCCCCTGGCGCCGGAGGCGGCTACCCAGGGCTGCCGGGAGGTGCTCTCCACCGCCAAGAAGCTGCTGTGTGAGATCACCGGCATGGCCGACATGACCTTCCAGCCCGCCGCCGGGGCCCACGGGGAATTTACCGGCGTGCTGCTCATCAAGCAGTACCACGACGCCCGGGGCGACCGCAAGCGGTGCAAGATCCTGGTCCCCGACTCCGCCCACGGCACCAACCCGGCCACCGCCGCCATGTGTGGCTATCAGATCGTGAACATCCCCTCCGGACCCGACGGCTGCGTGGACCTGGAGGCCCTGAAGGCCGCCCTGGGGGAGGACACCGCCGGGCTGATGCTGACCAATCCCAACACCCTGGGTCTTTTCGACCGGAACATTTTGGAGATCACCCGGCTGGTCCACGGTGCGGGGGGCCTGTG
>CANQXH010000019.1 GCA_947627745.1 uncultured Oscillospiraceae bacterium | reverse complement strand
GGTACTCCTTTTGGCATTATAATCACCCCACTTGTTAGACATTATATCACATCGTCTAACAAATGGGGTGCAGTTCACTTCCGGGGGACCTACTTTCTTGCTCCTGCAAGAAAGTAGGCAAAGAACAGGCTTAAGGGGGCGCTTCGAGCAAAGGCGCCCCCCTTAAGTATCCCCCCGCCGCCTCGCCAGAGGCGCTGGAGGAAATTCGAGGGCGGCCTACGGCCCGTCTACCGTGAATTTGTGAAACTTTTTGTGCAGCGTTCCAAATTCTACTAAGCGCTGATTGATGGGTTTTACTAGAGGAGTTTCTTAATCGGTACAGTAAAAAATAAGCAAGTCTCCTACTTCTATTTTGGTGCAACCACCATTTACCGACAGTGCGACTGTAAACGCAACGCACAAATTGTCACGCTGCACCTTAAATTTTGCATTCCCTACGTTAGAAAGCCCGTAAGCCCGCAAATGTACTCCGTAACTTTGCATTACTGGGGAGCGGCGGGGGATTCCAAGGGGTGGTGCTCCGCGCAGCGAATCAAAATTGCAATGATTGCCGGTGGCAATCATACCCTAACAAACGCCTTTGCTCGAAGCGCCCCCTTGGTCGGCTTCTTGTTTCCTTTCTTGCCGAAACAAGAAAGTAGGGCCCCCGGCAGGGGCCAGGTGAGCAGTGTCGAAAGGAATGCACTGAAATAAGAAGGTAGGCAGGAGAAAAATAGCCTCCCGCCCGGCGGCGGGGGTATACGGGGCTGGGGGAGGGCATAGATTGTCCCGGAGGGGATCGGAATGCTGATGACGTGGATCTGGTGCGGTCTGGTGCTGTGCGCCATCGGAGCGGCCATGTACAATGGGACGGGGTCGGCGCTTTCCGCCGCTGTGGCGACGGGGGCCCAGGCCGGGGTTCAGCTTGCAATCAGCATGGCGGGGTCCATCTGTCTGTGGTCGGGCGTGGGCAGGCTGCTAGAGAAAATTGGGGCCACGGCGTGGTTGTCCCGGTTGCTGCGACCGGTACTGCGCCGAATCTTCCCTTCCACAAGGGAAAACCCGGCTCTGGCCGGGCATTTGAGTGGGAATATCTGCGCGAATCTGTTGGGCCTGGGGAACGCCGCCACGCCCATGGGCATCCGGGCCGCCCGAGAACTGGCAAAAGGCGACACGGCAAACGACGAGCTGTGCCGCCTGATCGTTTTGAATACAGCTTCCATTCAGCTGATCCCGGCAAACGTGGCGGCGGTGCGGGCAGCCCTGGGATGCCAAACCCCATTCGACATCCTTCCGGCCGTATGGGCGACCAGTCTCTGCTCCGCTGGGCTGGGGCTCTGCGCCGCTTGGGCGCTGGGGAGGGTCTGGAAGCGTGACTGACTATATTGTTCCGCTGATCCTGCTGGCTGCCTCCCTGCTGGCGCTGAAAAAGGGGGAGGACGGCTACCATTTGCTGCTGGAAGGCGCGGAGGACGGGCTAAAGCTGCTGCTCACCATCGTGCCGTCCTTGATCGTACTGCTGACCGCCGTGCATATGCTCCGGGCGTCCGGGGCATTCGCGCTGCTGGAGGAATGGACCTCCCCGGTGTTCCAATTATTTGGCATCCCCAAGGAAACGGCCATGCTGGTACTGATCCGGCCCATCAGCGGAAGCGCCGCCCTAGCGGTTGGTTCAGAGATTATGTCAACTTACGGGGTGGATTCCCAGATCGGCCGGACCGCCGCCATCATGCTAGGCTCAACAGAGACCACCTTTTACACCATCAGCGTGTATTTCGGAGCGGCAAACGTCAAACGCACGAAATATGTCGTCCCTGCCGCGCTTTTTGCCGATTTTACCGGCTTTTTCGTCGCCAGCCTCACCGCCCGCCTTTTCTAGCTCAAATCCAAAAAACATCCCCCCAAAATTGGGGGGAATAATTTTCGCAACTTGACAAATGTTGTCGAATTATGTAAAATAATGGATGTGAGTGCTCCCGTTTTCGCTTTTAACAAAACGGCGGCACGGTCAAGACGGCGCCTGTCCCGCAATAGGGGGAGGTGATGCATCACTCTGGACGGGGAGAGTTACTCTTTCGGGAAGGAGGAATGCAGATCATGGATCTTGTTGGTTTTCTTGCCAACTTGTGTACGATCATTGAGTTTATTTACTTTTTGATCCGGCGCATTAAGGGAAAGAACGCTGACAATGAAAAGTGAGCCGTCTGTACGCTTCAGACGGCTCACGGGTGATTAAGCTGGGGGCTCAACCCACTTAATCATTTGTCAGACGTTAGAATGCGGCGCCGTTGGGCACTCACATCCTGCCTTTATTATACCACTTGCTTTTGATTTGTCAAGTGGCAAATAAAATGGCAGGCGGTAGGCCGCCCAACCGGGCGGCCTATTGTCGTCTCCCACAAACTCCTTCCATCCCACCTCGAAGTCACCCCGCGCCTCCGGCGAGGCAACCGGGGAGCAACAAAATGGGATAAGAAAGCCGTCACTTTTTCAGTGACGGCTTCGTTGTATTATTATGATATTACCGAATCAACCAGCCGTAATCCTGTCTGCAGTCCACGACATAATCCGCGTAAACGATATCATCCACGATCTGGAAGATAATCATATACCGCCTTTCAAACAGAATAGAACGGTAGGCATTTCTAGGGATATATTCCCCGTTGAGCCATGGGCAGCGCTGTGGCATAACTTCCAACGATTTCGCGGCCTTTTCAAACTCAGCTGTCAAACGCAGGGCAGCTTCCGCACTGACCTGGGCGAGAAACGCCGCATGGGAAACAAGCATTTGCGCCGCGCGCTCCGAGACGACAACACGGTACTTATTCTGTTTTTCCATGCCCCGATGCCTCCCGGATCGCTCCTCGCATCATGGACGCGACTTCATCAACAGAGTACCCCTTGCTCCCGCGCACTCGGTCCTCCTCGACAGCAAGCAATTCCTCCCGGAGCTTCAGCATTTTTTCTCTGCGGTTGAAGGTCCCAATATCCATGACGACCAGATCGCCCTCCCCATTCTTGGTAAGGAAAACCGGCTCTGCTGTCTTCCTACACATTTCCGCAATCTCGTTGTAGTTCTGGCGGATCGCAGCTGACGGACGAATATTCATAGCGATACCTCCTTGATTGCCATGGTGATAGTAAACTTCTAACCATATTATACCCGTATTATGCAACAAAGTCAACCGATACAATGAAAAAAGCCCTTCCCAAAGGAAGGGCTTTCAGCTTCCGGATGAATCCCTGGGTATATTCGCCCAGGGTCGCTCTCATTCATCTACGGGAGTTTTTAGATCAGGGGGAGGCAGGGCCTCCCCCTGAAAAGGTGTGAATTACTTGCGGGAACGCTTCTTAGCCTCGTCAACGACGCAGATCGCAACACCGGCGGCGGAAGCAACCAGCAGGGTGGCCCACAGCATCACGGTGCTGTTGTCGCCAGTCCGGGCGGGGCCGTCGCCAGCGCCGGTGCCGCTCTGGCTACCGGTAGCGGAAGGAGCAGCAGTGCCGGGCTTCTGAGTAGCGCTGGAAGGATCGTCAGGCTGAGAAGGCTGATAGCTGTCAACCTTGGTGTTGTTCACAACAACGGTGCAGCGATAAATGAGGCCAGTCTGTTTATCAAGGAAGTCGAAGGAAGAGTTGTTGCCCAGGTCGTTGTGATCGGCGCCGACCATCAGAACATTGTAGCCGCTCACAGAAGCACCCTTCAGCCCCCATGTATAAACCCACTTATCATTGTCCACAGCATCATTATTACAATTCAGACCGTTGATGTCACGGAAACCAATGGCGATGGGAACCCAGGCATGAGCGTTGTTGTAGTTGCCAATGTTATAGCCAGTAGCCTTAGCAGGATCAGCAACAAAGGACATCAGCTTGGACAGATCCACATCCACATAAATGTCATAATGGACCTCGTTGCCGTTAACACCGGTGTACACGGCCTTGACGCTCTTAACAGCGCCCATGTTGGTGCGGATCACGCTGTAAGCGGCGTTGCTCGTGTTCTGGATAGACGCAATATCAGCCTTGGTCAGCGCTTTGGCAACCACGTTGAAGTCGGAGTAGCCATTGACCAAGCCGCGGCCATACTGATCCTTGCCTACAAGCTGGCCCCAACCGCCGACCTTATCGCCGAAGCCGTCGGTGAAAGACTTCCAAGCATCCTGATACCAGAACTTGAAGCCGTCATCCTGATGAGGCATACCATCCAGCTTCACATCGCCAATCAGGAAGTCAACGGTATGATCCAGAGTGGGATAGTTCTTGGCCAGATAAGTAGCGCGGCCCTTCATGTCGCTGGCGCTAATCCAGTACTCAGAATACTTGTTACCAGCAGCAGGCGTGCCCTGATAATAACCGGCAACAGGAGAGCTGGTGTGCCTAACAGCGTCCACATCGGTGAAGACACCGCCGTTGACCTTGGGAGCAACATCCACATTGTGCTCATGCAGGGTGCCAGAGAAATAGCCGTGATTCACCTCAACAGTACCCTCGTTAACAAACAGATACTGAGAGGAAGAAGTGAACGTACCGCCGTTAACGGTCACAGTGCAGTCTTTCTCAACAACGATGAGGGGCACATACTCGTTGTGATATTTGCCGTCAGTGATCGTCAGGGAAGTAGTATTGCCCTTCTTAGCCTTGTTCACGATGCTACCGTAAACTTCAGCAGCAGAAGTCATCTTGCCGTAGTTCTCGATGGTGCCCTGATAGACGCTCTCATTGTTGACAGCAAGGGTGCCCTTGTTCTCAATAATGACTTCATTGGCAGCACCAGTGACTCCAATAACAGTACCGGGGCCTTCGATCTTAAGGGTAGCGCCCTTTTCGATCTCGATGGAACCGGTAATCGTCCAGCCGTCCAGATGCAGCTCAACGCTCATGCCTTCATCAATGACATACTCGCCAGAGACCTTACCAGTCAGATGAACAACCTTACCATTCGCGTCAGCGAGAGCATCTTCCAGATTGTCGTACTGAGTGTTCTCAATGAAGCAAACAGTGTCAGCAGCGAAAGCCATAGCGGGAACAAGAGCCATGACCATGCACAGAACGAGCATAACGCTAATGAGTTTCTTCATTACTATGTTTTCCTCCTTTTTAAAATCGAGAAGATTTGCTTCATGCATTTACCCCCCGGGAGAGCGGCCGTTCGGGTTATAATATGCGTCACGCAGGTGGGGCCTCCACCGGCGAGGAAGCTGAACGGATGTACCAGCATCCCTAAGAACTCCGCAGAGGGAAGATCCGGAAAAAGACTGCCCTCTTTGATTCAAGCAAGCCTCCTTCCATCCTTTACTCTCTGTCTTCCCCTGCCCAACAGGGGGCCGCCAGAGTTCTTAACGGTGCTTGCAGGGATATGTTACCATAACTTGAGCGATTTTGCAAGCCCTTTTTTCAAAAAAATCAAAAAATTTTTGAACGGCCTGTGAACGGGCCGAGGATGGATTGTGAACAACGGCCATTTTTCGACGCCGTTTGTGGACAAAGTGTAAATTTTTTGGGTGCCAAGTATGAATATTTGCCCTTTGTGGAGCGCCTTGGTTCAAGATGCGCTCCCCTACCTCGCAAGGGAGCGCGCCCGGTGGGGGTAGCCCTAAAAAGGTATTGACATTCGCAGGCCCAGCCATTATAATAAAAGTGTGGAGACCCAAAGACGGCGCCACATTCATAACGGACACACAGCCCTGATTAAGCGGATTGGTACTCCGACTTAATCAACCGTGAGCCGCCTGTTGCAGCAGACGGCTCACTTTTCTGTGTCACGGTTCCGGATTCTGCTGATCACCGAAGCAATAAATTCGATGATCGTACACAGGTTTGCCAGAATGGACAGCAGATCCATGCTTCACATGCCCCCTTTCGCGCGGAATTTCTCCCCCCGATGAGAGCTATGTAATCACCTCCCCCTTGTCGGGACAGGCGCCGTCTTTTTCCGCCACCGCTTTTGTAAAACAGAAGCGTGGTCTCCACATGTCGAATATTACCATATTATGTAAAGCTTGTCAAGGGCCCTGCCTTCCCGGCAGGGCCCTTGATTCTTTACTACCTTATGGGGTAACACTACTTGCGCTGCGGGGTGGGCGGAAAGGAATCCACCTTTTTACCTTTTTATTTCAGTGCATTCCTCGTCCGGAATGCTCCCCCTACCCCTGCCGGGGGCCTTACTTTCTTGTTTCGGTGCCACCCATACTGTGGGTGCTCCCCCGACCCCTTCCGGGGGACCTACTTTCTTGCTCCTGCAAGAAAGTAGGCAAAGAACAGGCTTAAGGGGGCGCTAGGAGCCAACGCGCCCCCCTTAAGAATCCCCCCGCCGCCTCGCCAATATTGCAAGTATTATTGGGAACATATGTGGGCTTACGGCTTTTTAATATAGATTTGCGAAATTTGGTGAATTTAATCTTCTCCCAGCTCTTGGAAGAGCCCCACCGCCATTATTACGCCCCTTTCTTCCGCCTTATTTAATAAGGTATCTAAGTCCTCCGGCTCCCGCCAGAGGGTAAACCCGGCCCATCCGGGCCCGTTTTCCTGAAGGACACGGCAGTGAAGCCCCGGGAGCCTCCGCCCCGGTCCCGCCGGAGGCCGTGCCTCGGTCACTTTCGCCCCCTGGGCCGTCACCTCGATTCGCCGGGCGCTCAGCGCCGCCTCCAGCCAGATTTCCTGTCCCCGCCAGGGGGCCAGGTAGCGCTCCAGGGGGCAATCCGGCGGAGGCGGTGGCAAAAATACCCCGCCGCTCCCCTGCCAATGCTCCCGGGACACCCCCACCGGCCAGGGCAGCTCCGTCACCCGGCGCACCACCTGACGGGCATCCTCCGTGGGCGGCCGCTGGAAGTCCAGCAGAATCCCGGCGCAGGAAAACCGGCCCGCCAGGTCCCCCAGCGTGGCCGCTACCAGGGCCGGATCGTGGCCCTGGAGGGGGAAGCTGTCGTCCAGCAACAGCAGCGACCCGGGGGGCAGCGCCTCCGGCAGATTGGAAAGTCCCGGCCCCGCGGGGGAAAAATGGCAGGACATCCATGCCATCCGGGGCGGCGGGACGGGACAATGAGAAAAATCCGCCGCCGTCATGGCAAGATATACCGGCAAAGCCATGGACAAGCGCCTCCTTCCGTGCTATAATAGGGTTAAACTCTATGCCAGATGGGAGACAGATATGCCTTTTCTGCCCAGTTTGATTGCCGATCAGGTGTCGGATCTGACCCCGGAGCTGCTGCGGGGGCTGGATATCCGGCTGCTGATGCTGGATTTCGACAACACCCTGGTGCCCTACACCACGGACCGGCCCAGCCCCCAGGTGGTGGGGTGGCTCCAGGAGATGAAGGAGGCCGGGATCCGGCTATGTGTCGTCTCCAACAGCCGGAAGGGCCGGGTGCGGGCCTTCTGCAAGGAATTTGACCTTCCCTGCGTCACCGGGGCCTTAAAGCCCCTGGGCCGGGGCATCCGGCAGTGCCTCGATCTATTTGGGGAGGACCCCCGGCACTGCGCCCTGGTGGGAGATCAGATCTACACCGATACCCTGGGGGCCAATCTGGCGGGGGTAAGGCCCATTTTGGTGAAGGCCATTCACAATCATAATTTCTGGCTGAAGCTGCGCCACGCGGCGGAAATGCCGTTTATCATCGCCGCCAGAAAAAGGAGGATCAACAAATGAAAAATATGGAAAAATATCTTGCCCTGCTGGAAAAGGAGCAGGACGGTCTGCTGCTGACCAGCCGGTACAGCCGGTTCTACGCCGCGGAATTCGACATTGCCGAGGGTGTGGCCATCGTCTCCAAGGCCGGGCGCCGGTACTTTACGGACAGCCGGTATATCGAATCCGCCGAGAACAATATCAAGGATTTCGAGGTGCTGGTGGTGGACCGGGAACACAGCTACTTCCAGCGGATCAACCAGGCCCTGGAGGACTTCGGCGTCACTTCCCTGGGTTACGAGGAAAACTACCTGACCATGGCGGAGTACCTGGGGTATGAAAAGCACCTCCACGCCTCCCTGGCCCCCCGGAATCATGATATCAGCAGCCTGCGGGCGGTGAAGGAGCCCTGGGAGCTGGACCGGATGCGCAAGGCCCAGGATATCACCGACGCCGCCTTTACCGAGGTGCTGACCAAGATCCACGCTGGCATGACGGAAAAGCAGCTCTGCGCCGAGCTCATTTACTGCCTGCTGAAAAACGGCGGCGAGGGGCTGTCCTTTGACCCCATCGTGGTGTCCGGGCCCAATACCAGCCTGCCCCACGGCGTTCCCGGCGAGCGGAAGCTGCAAGACGGGGACTTTATCACCATGGACTTTGGCGTTCTCTATCAGGGCTACTGCTCCGACATGACCCGGACCGTGGCCCTGGGCCACGCCACCGAGGAGATGCGGAAGATCTATGACATCGTCGCCCAGGCCCAGGCCGCCGGCATCGCCGCTACCCGGCCCGGCGTCAAGGGCAAGGAGGTGGACGCCGCCGCCCGGAAGGTCATCACGGACGCGGGCTACGGCCCCTACTTCGGCCACGGCTATGGCCACGGCGTGGGTCTGGAAATTCACGAGAACCCGGGCTGCAACGCCGGGGGTGAAACTACCATGCAGGCGGGGATGGTCTGCTCCGCCGAGCCGGGCATCTACCTGCCGGGAAAATTCGGCGTGCGGATCGAGGATGTGGTGATCTTCACCGAGGACGGCTGCGAGGACATCACCCACAGCCCGAAGCAGCTGATCATTTTGTAAAAAAAACCATTTTCCCCTTGCAAATAGGGGCGGATTGGGTTAGAATATATCCGTAAAACGATGACAAATTCCCTGAGGGGAGAATTTAGGAGGATTTTCATATGATTTCTGTCAGCGATTTCCGAAACGGCGTTACCTTCGACATGGACGGCAAGGTCATGCAGATCATCGAGTTCCAGCACGTCAAGCCCGGCAAGGGCGCGGCTTTCGTCCGTGTGAAGATGAAGAACGTCATCACCGGTGCCGTGACTGAGACCACCTTCAACCCCAACGACAAGTACCCCACCGCCTACATTGAGCGCAAAAAGATGGAGTACTCCTACAACGACGGCGAGCTGTACTACTTCATGGACCCCGAGACCTATGAGCTGGAGCCTCTGGAGAAGTCCGTGCTGGACGACGGCTTCCGCTTTGTCAAGGAGAACGACGTCTGCACCGTCATGAGCTACAAGGGCAATGTCTTTGGCCTGGAGTCTCCCCGGTTCGTGGACCTGACCGTCACCCACACCGAGCCCGGCTTTGCCGGCAACACCGCCACCAACGTCACCAAGCCCGCCACTGTGGAAACCGGTGCGGAGATCAAGGTGCCTCTGTTCATTAACGAGGGCGACCGGATCAGCATCGACACCAGCACCGGCGAATACCTGGGCCGGGCCAAATCGTAAGGAGGAGCCATGACCATTACCGAAAAAGCCGCCTACCTCAAGGGCCTGATGGAGGGCATGAACCTGGACACCACCACCAACGAGGGCAAGATCCTTGCCGCCGTGGTGGAGCTGCTGGGGGATGTGACCCGGAAGCTGTCCGACGTGGAGGAGACCACCATCGCCATCTCCGACGAGCTGGATGAGATCGAGGACGACCTGGACGCCATCGAGGACTACATCATGGACGACGATGAGGACGACGAGGACGATTACGACGACGAGGATGAGGAAGACGACGACGAGGACGACGAGGACGATTACGTCGAGTTTGGCCCCGACGAGGAGACCATCTACGAGGTGAAGTGCCCCTGCGGCAACGTCATTGATTTTGACGAGGCCACATTGGACAAAGGCTCCATCGTCTGCCCCGCCTGCGGCGAGACCCTGGAATTCGCCACGGAAGACGAGGACGATCAGGAGTAACCCCCTATAAATTTTGGGCCTCGGCACTGCCGGGGCCCTTTTCTTTTTTATTCGCAGGCGGGCCAGGCGCTTTGATCCCAGGTGCGGCCGTCCAGGGAGGCAAGGCGCTCCTGGTCGGTCATCAGCTCCGTCCAGCCGTGGGACGCCCCAGGCGTAGCGTCCAGGTGCCGCCAGTAGCCGCCCATGTCCACCAGGACCCAATAGTGGGTCCTGTCCGTAGTCCAGATGAGCCGGGTATCGTAGCCCTTGTATTCAAGCACCTCCTGAAGGACCCGGGCGTGGACATAGCAGTTGCCGATGCCGTGGTTGATGCCGTACCACACCGGGTCCCCGGCGCCATAGTTGGAATTGTAATAGACGTGGTCCCGGATATAGCACTTGACGGACAGCGGATCGTCCTCGCATTCCCCCGCCAGCCAGGCCACCACGCTTTCGGTTTCCGCCATGGTATGGTTCACATCCACCTGCCGCCGGGCGGTAATGGGATTTCCGGCGGCGTCCCAGGCGGTGTAGGTCACATAGTAAGTACCCTGGGTGGAAAGGTCCACCTCGGAATCGTCATAGGTAAAGGCCAGCTCCTCCCCCGCCCCGTCCAGGGCCTGGACGCCCTGGGTATAGTCCGGCGGGGTATTCACCGCCACCTCCAGATTGTCAAGGCCGGAAAAATGGGGCTCCCCCGCCGTTTCCCCGGCGATCCGCGTCACCTGGTCCTTTTGGGCGCTGACATGGAGCCACGGCAGCAGCTCCCTGCCGTAAAGCAGGAGCAGCGCCACCGCGGCCAACGCCGTACCCCATAGCAGTACCCGTTTCATCGCTCCCCGCTCCTTTCTTCTCTCTCTGAAAAACGGCGTCTCCCGGTCGGGGAAGTCCGGCGGGCACTAAAATCCTGCCCGCTCCGCCGGGACGGCCCGGCTTCCAGCCACCGCCCGCCGTGCCCGCCGGCTCTCCCGGTTTGGATACCGCCGGTGTGGACGGGCCGGGCCCAGAACATCAGCCAGAATAGGCCGCACAGGCCGAACAGCGCCGCCGCCAGGCTGGAATACAGCAGAATCCCGGTCTGGTACAGGTTCAGCTGGACCCCGGAGAAGCTCCAGAGAAACAAACTCCCGCACAGGTTCATCGAATTGGTCAGTCGCTCGGGCAGGAACCGCGCCCAGCTGCTGCCGGGCTCGACAAGCACCGGAAGGAACATCACCGCCGTCGTGATGGCCAGGGCCGCCACACCGCTGCCGGTCAGGGCGGAAATCGCCGCCGCCAGCAGACCAGTGAGCAGGGCATAGACCGTGACGATCAGCATTTCGATCCCCACCAGCTGACCCATGGTGAGGGCCAGGCTGCTGGTCCAATAGCCCAGATTCAGCTGGATCGCCCCGGTCCAGCCCCCGGTCCCATAGAGGGCCAGCTCTTCCGCCGTCAGCGCTCCGAGGAGTAACAGCACCCCGCCAGCCGCCGTCGCCATACCGGCCAGGGCCTTGGCCCAGAACAACTGCACCTTCCCCCGTTTCGTACTGAACAGCAGCGCCTCCATGCGGTTCCGCCGCTCCTGGGCAAAAAGGTCGCACAGCGCCGCCCCGCCCAGAACAGGAACGTAAAGTCCCAGCGACTCCACCTCGATTTCCAGCGCATCCACGCCGGTGATGGGCTGATAGACGAAGGGCTTTTCCACCTCCGCCTCCCGGGCCTCCCAGTAGGCCCGGGAATCCTTGTCCAGGCCGCTGAGCAAGCCCTGGATCTGATCACCGCGCGTTTTGTAAAATTCCGCCGCCGTATTATGCTTTAGATACACCGGAAATTCCCGATAAAACCCGTAGTAGCTGGCATCGTTCTCCAAAAAATACCGGTCGATATAGTAGGGCTCCTTGTCCAGGGGGACGGTCTCCTGGGCACGGCGGAAGAAAGCGTCGTCAATCTTCGTCCCGGCCAGGGCCCGGCCTCCCTCCATTTGCCGCCGGTCACTCCCACTGGTGTCCAGCTCCACTTCCTTTCTCTGACCGTTTTCGTCCATAATGACATAGGGTGTCGTGCCCGTGTAGCCTACATAGTTACTATACATGCCCCGAAGATTCAAAAACAGCAGGCTCCCCAGCACCACCCATAGCAGCGGCCGCATCCAGAGCTTTTTCAGCTCATAGGAAAACAGCGATCCAAATCCGGTCATTCCTCCATCCCTCCAAATTCCTCCAAAAACAGGTGCTCCAGGTCCGTCCGGGTCTTGTCCCAGGGCTCGTCCATGATGAACCGGCCGCTGGACATCATCAGCATCCGGTCCGCGATGCGCTCCACGTCGGAGACGATGTGGGTGGAGAGCAGCACGATGGTGTCCTGCCCCAGCTGGGCCAGGAGCTTGCGGAACCGGACCCGCTCCTTGGGGTCCAGGCCCGCCGTGGGCTCGTCCACGATCAGCAGCCTCGGGTCGTTCAGCAGGGCCTGGGCAATGCCCAACCGCTGCTTCATGCCGCCGGAGTAGGTCTTGATCCGCTTTTTGGCCATATCCGCCAGACCCACCATCTCCAGCAGCTCCGCCGCCCGCCGCTTGGCGTGGCCCCTGGACAGGCCTTTCAACGAAGCAAGGTACAGCAAAAAGTCCAGCCCGGTAAATTCCGGGTAGTACCCAAAATTCTGGGGCAGATACCCCAGGGCCGCCCGATAGTCCTCGCTGGCCACGTCCACCCCGTCCAGGCTGACGGAACCGGCGGTGGGCCGCAAAACCCCGCAGAGCATCTGCATCAATGTGGTCTTCCCCGCCCCGTTGGCCCCCAGCAGGCCGTTGATCCCGGGATAGAGCCGGAAGGACAGATTATTCACCACCGGCCGCTCCTGATAGCGCTTGGTCAGTCCCCGCACGATCAGCTCCATTGTAAGATCTCCCTTCTCTCTGCTGTCTTGTAGGTCTCAAAAACCGCCGCCACCAGGGTCAGGACCAGCGCCCCCCACCAGAGGGGCAGGGCCTCCGCCCGGTAGAGCCGGTCCCCTGGGATCCAGATCCCCAGGGCGTACACCGCCCCGGCAGCGGCGGCGCTGTATATCAGGCCCACCGTGCCCCGGAAACGGCGGCTCAGCTCCATGTCCAGGGCCGCTGTGAGCAAATAGGGCGTCAGCAGGTACACCCCCGCCTCCAAAGTCCGCCGCCCGGCCCAGCTCCCCAGAACCGGCGCCGCCGCCCCAAGCAGGGCCAGGTCGAACAGTCCCAGGGCCGTCAGCCGGGCCAGCACCGCCGCCCCTACCGGCATCCGGCAGGCCAGCTCCAGCTCGTCCATGCCGTGGCGACGGGCGCGGCTCCCCTCGGACACCGCCAGCAGCGCCAACAGAGGCGACAGGCTGGAAACCGCCCAGAAGTCCTGTGGCGCGGCGGTCCTGCCCAGGATCAGCATCAGCAGGAAAACTCCCACGGAGCCCAGCCAGATGTGCCACCGGATGTAGCCCACCTGGGTCAACAGCCACCGCACGGAGCCCATTTCCCGGCGGCGGTGAGCGCGCAGAAAGGCGTCCTTTTTCACCGGCTTCGGGGCTTCAAAGGCGGAAAGCAGCTCTTTTTTCAGTTTTTGATCCACATTTAACCCTCCAATCCCTGTTTCAGTCGTTTCAATATTCCCTGCAGCCGCCGGTACAGGACGAACCGGCTCACCCCATATAGTTTACATAATGCTCCAACGGGCACCTCATTGACATACCGCAGCAGCACCAGCTCCCGGTCCTCCGGGCTGAGCTTTTCCAGCTCCCCCCGCAGAGCCAGGGCGGCAATGGGCTCTTCCTCTTCCGCCGGCAGGTCCTCCGGCAGGGGCTGGCTGGGTTTCCGGCGGTTTTCATCGATGCACAGGTTCCGGGCGATGGTGTACAGATATTGAAGGGTCTGCCCGGTGTCCTGGTAGGTGTCGCTGGCAAAGTACCGCAAAAATGTCTCCTGGGTCACGTCCTCCGCCTCCTCCCGGCTGCGGAGGCGGTAGTAGCAGTAGCGGTAGATCCGGTCGTACTGGGTATCGATATCCAACGTCAACGCCTCCACCTCCTACATGGATTAACGAAATAGGGCGCAAAATGTGCGCCGGAATATAAAAAATTTCCCCGCCTTTCCGGCGGGGAAATTTTTTCATCACGCAAAATGGGAGATTAATAGAACCGTCTCTTGTTCTTCCGGGCGGCCTCAGACTTCTGCTTCCGCTTCAGACTGGGGCTGACGTAGTGTTCGCGCTTCTTCACTTCGGCGATAACGCCCTCCTTGGCGCAGCTCCGCTTGAACCGGCG
Organism: uncultured Oscillospiraceae bacterium; assembly: GCA_947627745.1. Classification (GTDB taxonomy): domain Bacteria; phylum Bacillota; class Clostridia; order Oscillospirales; family Oscillospiraceae; genus Faecousia. The sequence continues at coordinate 17,369 of CANQXH010000019.1, read as the reverse complement.
CAGCGCGCTTTCCAGAGATTCGTTTTCCTTGACGCGAATTTCAGACATTGTTCTTCCCTCCCTCCGACGCATCCGGCTCCATCCAGGATGCTTTCAGGACCACATTGGCTTTTACATTATAAGCTAGGTTTTGCGAAATGTCAAGCGGGATTTCCGGATTTTGACCTCTTTCCGAAAAAACAGTCCTTATTTTACGATCAGATTCACCAGTTTGTTCTTCACCACAATACTCTTGCGCAGGCTTCCCCCCTGCTTGGCCAGGAACCGGGCCACTTTTTCATCCGCCAGGGCGGCCGCCACCGCGTCCTCATCGGCGCAGTCCGCTTCCGCCTGGATGGTGTCCCGGAGCTTGCCGTTGACCTGCACCGCCAGGGTGACGGTCTGATCCCGGCACTTGTCCTCGCTGTAAACAGGCCACGGGGACACGGAGCAGATGCCCTCAAATCCCTTCCGCTCCCACAGCTCGTCGCAGATATGGGGGGCAAAGGGGCTCAGCAGCTGGAGGAAGGTCTTTAGCTCCGCCCGGTTGCAGTGGTCCCCGATCTCGTTGAGCAGGGTCATCAGGGCGGCGATGGCGGTGTTGGGCTTCAGAGCGTCGATGTCCTCCGTCACCTTTTTCACCGTCTTATGCATCCGGCTCATGTTTTCGGCGCTGTATTCCGCGGCGTCGCCGGTCACGGACTCGGCCATGGCCCACACCCGGTCCAGGAACCGCTTGCAGCCCTTCACCGCGTTGGGCGACCAGGTGGCGGCCTTCTCAAAGTCGCCGATGAACATGACGTACAGCCGCATGGTGTCCGCGCCGTACTCCCGGATCACGTCGTCGGGGTTGACCACGTTGCCCAGGCTCTTGGACATCTTCACGGCGGGCCGAAGGGCGTCGGAGCCGTACTTGCGGAGCATTTCGTCCTTCTCCTCCTGGGTGTCGAAATTGCCCACATAGTGGGGGTTGGCTCCCAGAATCATGCCGTGGCTGGTGCGCTTGGCGTAGGGCTCCGGCGTGGGCACCACGCCGATATCGTAGAGGAACTTGTGCCAGAACCGGGAGTACAGCAGGTGCAGCGTGGTGTGCTCCATCCCTCCATTATACCAGTCCACCGGGCTCCAATATTCCAGGGCCTCTTTTGACGCTAAAGCCTCGTCGTTGTGGGGGTCCATGTAGCGCAGATAGTACCAGGAGGAACCGGCCCACTGAGGCATGGTGTCCGTCTCCCGTTTGGCCGGGCCGCCGCACTTGGGACAGGTGGTATTGACCCAGTCGGTGATGGCGGACAGGGGGCTCTCCCCATCGTCGGTGGGCTCGTAGCTCTCCACATCCGGCAGCAGCAAAGGCAGCTGCTCCTCCGGCAGGGCCACCTGGCCGCACACCGGGCAGTGGACGATGGGAATGGGCTCGCCCCAGTACCGCTGCCGGGCAAAGACCCAGTCCCGGAGCTTATAGTTGGTCTTGGCCCGGCCGATGCCCTGCTCCTCCAGCCACTTAGTGATGGCGGGGATGGCCTGGCGCACCGTCATGCCGTTTAAGAAGCCGGAATTGACCATAATCCCGGTGTCGTCCTTCAATGTGAAGGCCGCCTCCTCCACATTGCCCCCAGCTACCACCTCGATAATAGGGAGGCCAAAGGCCTTGGCAAAGGCCCAGTCCCGGTCGTCGTGGGCGGGCACCGCCATAATGGCCCCGGTGCCGTAGGTGGAGAGGACATAGTCGGAGATGAAGATGGGGATCTCCTTGCCGTTGACGGGGTTGACGCCCATCACGCCCCCCAGCTTCACGCCGGTCTTTTCTTTATTCAGCTCCGTCCGCTCCAAATCGGACTTGGCGGCGGCGGCAGCCTGGTAGGCCCGGACCTCCTCCGGGTTTTCCAGCTTCTCCATCCACTTGCCAATCAGCTCGTGCTCCGGAGACAGCACCATATAGGTGGCGCCGAAAAGGGTGTCGGGCCGGGTGGTGTAGACCAAGATCTCGTCGCCCAGGGTGGAGCGGAAGGTGACCTCCGCCCCGTGGCTCCGGCCGATCCAGTTGGTCTGCTGGAGCTTCACCCGCTCGATGTAGTCCAAATTCTCCAGATCGTCCACCAGCCGGTCGGCGTACTTGGTGATCCGCAGCATCCACTGGCTCTTTTCCTTCCGAATCACCGGGGAGCCGCAGCGCTCGCACACGCCCTCGGTGACCTCCTCGTTGGCCAGGACGCACTTGCAGCTGGTACACCAGTTCACCGGCATCTTGGTCTTGTAGGCCAGGCCATTTTTAAACATTTGCAGGAAGATCCACTGGGTCCACTTGAAATACTTGGGATCGGTGGTGTTGATCTCCCGGTCCCAGTCGAAGCTGTAGCCCAGGGACTTGAGCTGCCGCCGGAAATTGACAATGTTTTTCTCCGTCACCACCCGGGGATGGATGTGGTGCTTGATGGCGTAGTTCTCCGTGGGCAGGCCGAAGGCGTCATAGCCCATGGGAAACAGCACGTTTTTCCCCTCCATCCGCTTTTTCCGAGCGATGATGTCCATGGCCGTGTAGGGCCGGGGATGGCCCACATGGAGCCCCTCGCCGGAAGGATAGGGAAATTCTACCAGCGCGTAGAATTTTTCCTTGTCGCCGCCGTTTTGGCAGGCGTAGAGCTTTTTTTCCTCCCAAATTTTCTGCCACTTGGCCTCGATGGCCTCAAATTCATAATTCATCCTGTCCGCCTCCTGTTCCATCCTGTAACACCGTCTTTAAGTCCACCTGCTCCGCGTCGGCCCACAGCCGCTCCAGATCATAGAACTCCCGGGCCTCCTCGGTAAAGACGTGGATCACCACCGCGCCGAAGTCCAACAGCACCCAGCTGTTCCCCCGGTGGCCCTCCCGGCCCAGCAGGGGCTCCCCCGCCTGGGTCAGCGCCACCTCCGCGTAGTCGCACAAGGTACGGACATGGGTATTGGAGGTGCCGGTGCAGATAATGAAATAATCCGCCAGGCTGGATACCCGGTCGATCTTCAGCAGCCGGATCCCCACGCCCTTTTTACTGTCCAGGGCGTTCACGGCGATAGTGGCGGCTTCCTTTGTCGTCAGCATTTATCTTCCTTCTTTCTAAAGATTGATGATACCCCTTGGGACCGCAGGAACCGCAGCGCCTCCTGGGACTCGGGAGAGATCTCCCGTCCTTGCTCCCGCAGCACCTCCAGCGTCATTTCCAGCCCCAGCGTCAAGGCTCCGTCCAGATCGGACCAGGCCAGCTCCCGGAGCCGCTCCACCCCGGGGAAGTCCCGGTTGGGCTCCATGTAATCCGCCACATAGAGGATCTTTTCCAATGTGTTCATGTTCGCTTTGCCGGTGGTGTGACTGCGGATGGCGGACACCACCGCCGGATTTTCCCCAAAGATCCGCTCCGCCACCAGGCTGCCCGTCAGGGCGTGGAGGGTCTTGGGATTCTGCGTTGAAAAATCGTCCAGATCCACCCCGTAGGCCCGGCAGAGGGTCAGCTGCAGGGGGCCGTCCAGGGCCTTGGTCACATCGTGGAGGAGCCCCGCCCGGGCGGCGTCTATTTCATTGGCGCCCCAGCGCCGGGCCAGCCCCGCCGCCGTGTCCCGGCAGCCCAAAACATGCCGGACCCGGTTGGGATTCAGCAGCCCCAGAGCCACAGGCTCCAGCTCCTCCATGGGAAGGCCCCGGTAGGACCGGCCCGTGCCGTAAAGCCCCCGCCTTTCAATCTCCGCCTCCACCCCGCCGGGAAGAAATTCCCCGGCGCAGCGGAATACCAGCATCCGCCGCAGATCGGTGGAGGAAATGGGGGTCACGGGGGCGTCGATCACCGCAACGCGCCCGCCCAGAGCTTCCAGGACTTCCTTTTCCCGGGAAATGGCCTCGTCCTCCCCCTTCTGCCCCCGGCGGACCACCGCCAGGGCGGCTTCTTTCAGGATCCGCTCCGGCGCCCGCCAGGTCCGAAAGGACAGGAGCATATCCGTCCCCATGAGAAAATACAGTTCGTCCCCGGGATGCTCCTCCCGGAGGGCCTCCACCGTCTCATAGGAATAGCTGGGGCCCTCTCGGCGCAGCTCCATGTCGGACACCTCCAGCCCAGGCCGGTCCGCCGCCGCCAGGCGCAATAGGGAAAGCCGGTCCTCCGCCGCCGGCGAGCCGGCCGGCAGGGGCTTGTGGGGTGATTCCCCCGTGGGCACCAGAATTACCCGGTCCAGCGCCAGGGCCGCTCTCGCCGCCTCGGCGGCCCGGAGATGGCCCAAATGGGGGGGATTGAAAGCCCCGCCGTAAATCCCGATCCGCGCCAATGTCCTCGCCTCCCGATTTTATTCCTCTGATTTCGGTCTCTTTCGTTTTTCCATGGCGGCCTCCACCGCCTTCTGACGGAAAAAGGCGTTCCGCTCCTCCCGCTGCCGCTTGGCGGCCTGCCGCCGGGCCCGGACGCCCTTGCGCACCGGGTCGGACTTGGAGACCGGCGTCTCCTTCCGCTTGGCCCGGCCCACCTGGTTGCGCTGGGCCTGGCACTTCTCGCTGAACCGGTAGATCACAAACCGGCTGCCCAGGGCCGCCACGCCGTCGGCGCCGGTGGCCTGGCAGATCTGATCGCTGGCCTCCCGGGCGGTGAGCAGGGACCCTTCCAGGACCCGGCCCTTTACCAGCTCCCGGGCGGTAAGCTGGGCCTCCGCCTCGGCAACCACCTGCTCCGTCACCCCGCCCTTGCCCACCATCAGGGTGGTCTCCAGGGTGTTGGCCTGGGAGCGAAGCGCCGCCCGCTCTTTACTTGTCAGCATAGCCATCCTCCTTGAGCCGTTGATACAGGGCCTGCAAAGCCCTTGCCCGATGGGACACCCGGTTCTTTTCCTCAGGTAGTAACTGGGCGAAGGTCTTGCCCAGGGGGGGATAGTAGAAAATGGGGTCGTAGCCGAAGCCCCCCTCACCAATCGCCTGCCGGGTCAGCAGTCCGTGGGCCTCCCCCCGGACCTGGATGGTCCTTCCGTCGGGGTAGGCAAGGGTGATGACGCAGATAAACTGGGCCTGGCGCTGATCATCCGGAACATTTTCCGTGTTTTTCAGCAGGAGCAGCAGCCGCCCCCAATCGTCCAGGCTGTCGTCAAAGCCGTACCGCGCCGAATACACCCCGGGCGCGCCGTTTAAGGCGTCCACGGCGATGCCGGAATCGTCCGCCAGGGCGGGCAGGCCCGTGGCCTCCATGACGGTTTTCGCTTTTAACAGGGAGTTTTCCTCAAAGGTGGTCCCTGTCTCCTCCACCTCGATATCCACCCCCAGCTGGGATTCCAGCGTCAGCTCAATGCCCAGGGGGGCCAATATTTTCTCGATCTCCACCAGCTTGTGGGGATTTTTGCTCGCCAAAACCACCTTCACAGCCTTCACCTCACAGCAGGGCGTCCACAAATTCCCGGGGGTTAAAGGGCATCAGGTCCTCCGCCTGCTCCCCCACGCCCACGAATTTCACGGGGATCTGCAAATTGTCCGCCACGGCGATGACCATGCCGCCCTTGGCGGTGCCGTCCAGCTTCGTCAAGGCAATGGCGGTGACCCCGGCGATCTCCTTGAACTGCTTGGCCTGGGCCAGCCCGTTCTGGCCGGTGGTGCCGTCCAGCACCAGCAGCACCTCCCGGTCCGCGTCGGGAAGCTCCCGGCTCACCACTCGGCTGATCTTGTTCAGCTCGTTCATCAGATTCTGCTTGTTGTGGAGCCGCCCGGCGGTATCGATGAGCACCACGTCCGTTCCCCGGGCCTTGGCGGCCTGGAGGCCGTCGAACACCACGGCGGCCGGGTCCGCGCCCTCCCGCTGCCGCACGATCTCCGCGCCGGCCCGGCCGGCCCAGATCTCCAGTTGGTCGGCGGCGGCGGCCCGGAAGGTATCTCCCGCCACCAGCAGCACCTTTTTCCCCTGGGACACCATCTGGGCGGCCAGCTTGCCGATGGTGGTGGTTTTGCCCACCCCATTGACGCCGATCACCAGCACCACCGAGGGCTTGGTGCGCAGATTCAGCTCCGGGCTCCCCACGTCCACCATTTCGGTCAAAATGTCCTTCAGGGCATCCCTGGCCTCCTGGGGCGTCTTAAGGTGCCGCTCCCGGATCTGCCCGCGGAGCCGCTCCACCGCTCTGGAAGAGGTCTCCACGCCGATGTCCGCCAGGATCAGGCTCTCCTCCAGCTCATCGAAAAAGTCGTCGTCCAGCTGGCTGAACCCCGAGAACACGCTGCCCAGGGTGGCCGCCATGGCGTCCCGGGTCTTGGCCAGGCCCTGCTTGATCTTTTCAAAAAAACCCATACTTTTCTCCTTATAGAATACCCAAATACTGCTCCATTTGATTCAGATCCAGCCGCAGCAGCTTGGAAACCCCCTGCTCCTGCATGGTCACGCCGTAGAGTACGTCGGAAGCTTCCATGGTGCCCCGGCGGTGGGTGATCACGATGAACTGGGTGTTCTGGCTCAGATTGTGCAAATACGAAGCGAACCGCTCCACATTCCGGTCGTCCAGCGCCGCGTCGATCTCGTCAAGCATGCAAAACGGCGTGGGCCGCACCTTTAAAATAGCGAAATACAGGGCGATAGCCACGAACGCCTTCTCCCCGCCGGAGAGCAGCGTAATGGTCTTGACCTGCTTTCCGGGGGGCTGGACCCGGATCTCGATGCCGCAGGAGAGCGGCTCGCCGGGGTCCTCCAAAAGAAGCTGTCCCCTGCCCCCGCCGAACATTTCGGCAAAGGTTTTGCCGAAATACTCGTTGATTTTCTGAAATTCCCGGAGGAAAATGCCGGTCATCTCCTGGGTGATATCCTTGAGGATGCCTTCCAGCTCCCGCTTGGAAGTCTCCACATCATCCCGCTGGGTAGAAAGGTAGTCGTACCGCTCCTTCACCCGGGCGTATTCCTCCACCGCCCCCAAATTGGGGGTGCCCAGGGCGGCGATCTTCCGCTTCAGCTCCGCGATCTGCCGGTTCCCCGCGGCGGCGGACTCTATCGTTCCCCGCACCGCCCCGGCGGTGCCGGGGGTGAGACCATAGCTGTCCCACAGCCTGTCCACGATCTGCCGCTCCTCCATGTCGGAGGCCAGCTTCTTCTGCTCCAAAAGAGCACAGGCCCGTTCCATGGTGAGAATATCTTTATTCTTGTCCTGGGCCTCCCGCTCGGAACGGGTCTTTTCCGCCTCGGTCTGAGCCCGGTCCGCCAAAAGCCCGGCAAGCTCCTGCCGCGCCATTTCCGTCCGCCGCTCCGTCTGGTCTCGGTCGCCGGACTTTTCCGCGATCCGGTCCTCCAGGCTGCCGCACTCGGCTTCCAGGGAGGCGATCAGCGCCAGCTTTTGGTCCCGGTCCCCCGCCATGGCGCTCCGCAGATCTTCCAGATCCCGGATATGCCCCTGGGCGGTGGTCCGCTCCGCCTCCAGAGCGGCCTGCTCCGCCCGGATACCGGTCATTTTTTCATGGATTGCCTCCACCGCCTGGGCGGTCTGGCTCTGGCTGCCCTCCAACGCCGTCAGCGCCTGGCGGGTCTGGGCCAGCTGTTCCTGCAAAACCTGGATCTTGCCGGTCTGGGCGGCGTACTGCTCCCGGTCGGTCCGCTCCCGGGCGTCCAGGGCGTCCTTTTCCCGCTGGGCGGCGGCCTGGGCGTCCCGGATGGCCTGCAACAGGACCTCGTACTGCTTTTCCTGGCCCTGGAGCCGGAGCACCTGATCCTCCGCCTCCCGCTGCCGGTCCTTTTCCCCGGTGAGCTGGAACGCCGCCTCCTCCCGGAGCCGCAGAGCCTCTTGGAGCGCCTGCTGCCCGGCGGAAAGCGCCGCCTGGGCCTTCTCCGCCTGGGCCTGGAGCTTTTCCACCTCGTTAGCCCGGGACAAAAGCCCCGATTCCTTGCTGACCGAGCCGCCGGTCATGGAACCGCCGGGGTTCATCAGCTGACCGTCCAGGGTGACGATCCGGAAGCGGCTGGAATAGCGCTTGGCCATGGCAATGGCCCGGTCCAGATCCTCCGCCACCACGGTACGGCCCAGTAAATTCTCGATAATCTGCCGGTATTCCTCCCGGCAGCGCACCAGGGAGGAGGCGATGCCTACAAAGCCCGGGCAGGCAGAAAGCCCCTGCTCCTCCAAGGTCCGCCCCTTCACAGCGGAAATGGGCAAAAACGTGGCCCGTCCGCCGCCGGTGCGCTTTAAGTAACCGATGGCGGCCTTGGCATCCGCCTCGGTATCCACCACGATCTGCTGCATGGCCCCGCCCAGGGCGATCTCGATGGCGGTGGTATAGGCGTCCTCCGTCCGGATCAGCCGGGATACCGGGCCGTGGATGTGCTTCAACGCGCCCCGTTGGGCCTCCCGCATCACCAGCTTGACGGATTTTTGATAGCTTTCATAGTCTCGCTCCATGGCCTGGAAGACCCGCAGCTTGGCCTGGATCCCCTCCAGCGCCCCGGACTGGGCCCGGGCGGCCCGATCCAGCTCCTCCCAGCGGGACTGGCGCTTGGAAAGCCGCAGCTCATAGCCCGCCACCGCGTTGGCGGCAGCCGCCGCCGCCTCCCGGGCGCCGGACAGCTCCCGGCGGCAGTCGTCCAGATCCCCCTGGGCGTTCTGCTCCCGCAGCGCGCCGCTGGAAAGGTCGGAAACCAGGGTATCCCGCCGATGGCGGCTCTCCTCCATGCCCGCAAACAGGGCCCGCAGATCCGCCTCCCGGCCCGCCAGCTGGGCGGTCAGGCCGGTCTCCTGCTCCCGCAGCTCCAAAAACCGGCGGGTCAGGCCCTGGGCGTTGGCGGTCATGGCCGCCAGGTCCCGGTCCAAGGCCCCCAGCGCGTTTTTCTTTTCCTCCAGCAGTCCGGCAATGTCGGCCACCCGGGCATGGGCCTGGGAAAGCTGCCCGTCGATGCCGCCGCTGCGATCCTGCTGGCTGCGCAGCTCCTCCTGGATCCGGCGGATGTTGTCCCGGTTGTTTTCCAGGCTGCCCTGGAGCACCGTCATCTGCCCGATAAGCTGCTGGCCCCCGGATTCCAGTGCCGCCACTTGGGCCCGGGCGGACTCCAACTGCTCGTCCTTCTGCCGGAGCAGGGAACCCATCTCTTCCGCCTGGGCATAGAGCCGGTCCAGATCCTCATGGGCCTGCTTCAAAACAAAGGACGCGGAGGCGTAGTCCTCCTCCGCCTTTTTGGCGGCGGCGGAAAGCCGATCCAGGCTGTCCATCCACACCGCCACCTCCACGGAGCGGAGGCTGTCCTTGAAAGCCAGATAGGTCTTGGCCTTCTCCGACTGCTCCCGCAGGGGCTCCAGCTGGAGCTCCAGCTCGGAGACCTTGTCCCCGATCCTGAGAAGATTGTCCTCGGTGGCGGCCAGCCGCCGCTCGGTCTCCTCCTTGCGGTGGCGATACTTGGAGATCCCCGCCGCCTCCTCAAAGATCTCCCGCCGGTCGGCGCTTTTCAGAGATAATATTTCGTCGATCCGGCCCTGGCCGATATTGGAGTAGCCCTCCCGGCCCAGGCCGGTGTCCATAAACAGCTCGTTGATATCCCGGAGACGGGCGGACTGTTTGTTTACATAATATTCGCTCTCGCCGGAGCGGTAGTACCGCCGGGTGATCATCACCTCGTCGGCGTCGTACAGCAGCGCCCGGTCGGAATTGTCCAGCGTCAAGGTCGCTTCGGCAAAGCCCAGGGCGGAGCGCTTCTGGGTGCCGCCGAAGATCACATCCTCCATCCGGCCGCCCCGGAGGGTCTTGCTGCTCTGCTCCCCCAGGACCCAAAGGATCGCGTCGGAAATATTGGATTTTCCCGACCCATTGGGGCCGACAATGGCGGTGATGTCCCCGCCGAAGCGCAGCAGGGTCTTGTCCGGGAAGGATTTGAAGCCCTGAACCTCTAAAGATTTCAGATGCACGGCACGACCTCGTTTTTCATAGAAATGATCGATTTATTATACCGGTAAATGGGGAAAAATGCAAGGTGTTCTTTTCCATTTTTCCAAACCCGGCCCCAGTTTTTTTAAAATGGCCGGCGCCGGCGGCGCTTTTCCGGCAGATTCGCCAAATACCGAACCAGTTCCTTATAAGTTTTCTCCAAAAAAACGCCGGGTTTTCGGGGGCCGATTGACTTTCCCCCGCCGGCTTGTTAAAATGACTTGTAACATTTTACGGAACAAAATCCGTCAGGAAAGGATCGAGGCTTATGCAGCGCAGCAGCGGCGTGCTTCTGCCCATCAGCGCCCTGCCCTCCCCCTACGGGATCGGCACCCTGGGCAAAAGCGCCTATGAATTTGTGGACTTTCTTTCCCAGGCCGGGCAAAAATACTGGCAGATCCTGCCTTTGGGTCCCACCAGCTATGGCGACAGCCCTTATTCCAGCTTCTCCACCTTCGCCGGGAACCCTTATTTTATTGACCTTGGCCTGCTGATCCGGGACAATCTCCTGACCCGGGAAGAGGTGGAAGCGGAATCCTGGGGGGAAAATCCGGAGCAGGTGGACTACGGCCTGCTCTACCGGACACGGTTCCGCCTGCTGCGCAGGGCCTTTGACCGGTGCGGAGACGCCCTGTGGGAGGAGCTGGACGCCTTCCGGTGGGAAAATCGGGAATGGCTGGAAAAATACGCCCTGTTCATGGCGGTCAAGGACCACTTCGGCAGCGTCAGCTGGACCCAGTGGCCCGACGAAAGCATCCGGTTGGGCCGGCCCGAGGCACTGGCGGCCTACGCCGAGGCTCTAAAATCCCAGGTGGATTTTTACGTCTTTTTGCAGTATCTGTTCTTCCAGCAGTGGGACGCGCTCCGGGCATACGCCCATGAGCATGGCATCTCCTTTATCGGCGACCTGCCCATCTATGTGGCCATGGACTCCGCCGACGTATGGGAAAGTCCCCAGTTTTTCCAGTTGGACGAAAACCGGATGCCCACGGAGGTAGCCGGCGTTCCCCCGGACGCCTTCACCGCCGACGGTCAGCTCTGGGGCAACCCGTTGTACAACTGGGAGGCCCTGGCAAACGATGGCTACGGCTGGTGGATCCGGCGCATAGAGGGCGCGAAAAAGCTCTATGACATGATCCGCATCGACCATTTCCGGGGCTTTGAAAGCTACTGGGCGGTGCCTTACGGCCACACCACCGCCAAGCTGGGCCGCTGGCGGCCCGGCCCGGGGATGGATCTGGTGTCCGTTTTCTCGGCCCGGTTCCCCGATTTGAACTTTATCGCCGAGGATCTGGGCTATATCACGCCCCAGGTCCGGGCCCTGCTGGACGGTTCCGGCTTCCCCGGGATGAAGATCCTCCAATTCGGCTTCGACGTGGACGGGGATTCCGACTATATGCCCCACCACTGCTGTGAAAAAAGCGTCTGCTATATCGGCACCCACGACAATCCAACCGTCTTGGGCTGGGTGGACAGCCTGACCCCCAAGGAGCGGGCCTTTGCCCAGGCGTATATGCACATCACTCCCGAAGAGGGCTGGTGCTGGGGCATGATCCGGGCGGGCATGGGCGCCGGCTCGGAGCTGTTTGTCAGCCAGATGCAGGATCTTCTGGAGCTTCCCGCCGCCGCCCGGACCAATATTCCCGGCACCCTGGGGGGCAACTGGGTATGGCGGATGCTGCCGGGACAGGCCTCTCCCGCCCTGGCGAAAAAGCTGTGGCAGTACACCGCCACCTTCCGCCGTCTTCCAAAGGCTCCGGAGATGTAAAGGATCCCCCGCCTCCGGGCTGGGCAAACTTGCCAATTTATCAGGAGACAGCCAATATCTGCCCCCGACCTTCGGCCGGGGGAAGATATCCCATTTTCCAGGAGGCCGCTATGGACATTCTCTATCAGGATCCTCAGCTATTGGTCTGTGTCAAGCCCCGGGGCGTCCTGTCCACCGACGAGCCTGGAGGACTGCCGGAGCTGCTTCGAGCCGCCCTGGGGGATCCCAAAGCCCAGGTACGCACCGTCCACCGCCTGGACCGGGTGGTGGGCGGCCTGATGGTATTGGCCCGCTCCCGCTCCTCCGCTCGGGCCCTGTCCGCCCAGGTGGAGGACCGGACTTTTGAGAAGGAATATCTGGCCGTGGTGAACGGAAGTCTCCCGCCCGCCGGGGAAATGCGGGACCTGCTCTATCGGGACCGGTACACCCACACCACCCAGGTGGTCCGGGAGCCGGGGAAGGATGCGAAGGAAGCGGTGCTGACCTACCGCCGGATCGATACGGCGGCGGGGCTGACCAAGGTCGCCATCCGTCTGGAAACCGGGCGTACCCATCAGATCCGGGTGCAGTTTGCCAGCCGGGGGCTGCCCCTGGTGGGCGACCAGCGATATGGCCGGGGCGAACCGGTGCCCATCGCGCTGTGGTCCTACGCCATGGCGTTCCGCCATCCCGAAACGGGCGCGCCCATGGCCTTCCGCCTGCCGCCCCCCGAGGAGCCGCCCTGGGACCGGTTCTCCCGATGATCAACGATGGGTTTCCCCGCAAATTTCGATTGCTTTTTTCTTAGGATTTACATAAAATGATTGGGCGGTTTGCCCGAAAAAAGTCATCCACCCAGATCCTCCGGTGCGGAAATTTCCCCGCACCGGATTCTTTTGGAAAAGCCTTGATTTTTCCCCGGGAAACTGCTATAATATCCAACACGCTGAGCGCTTTTCCCCGCCCGCGCCATACGGAGGTGTATCGAAGTGGTCATAACGGGCCTGACTCGAAATCTTGCGGGAAGCTGTCCGTTTCGTCCACCAAAAACCTTGTAACCGTGCGGGTTTTCTACGGTTCGAAAAACTGAATAATTTGCTGTTCTTTCCGTCAGTTCTTTCCAAAGCCCTTTTTCACCGGAAAAAGGCGGGGAAAAACGGCGGCTGAACATAGAGGGAGAGTTATCGAAGTGGTCATAACGAGCCGCACTCGAAATGCGGTTGTCCGCAAGGGCACGTGGGTTCGAATCCCACACTCTCCGCCATCGAAAAATCCAGTAACCATGCGGGTTTCTGGATTTTTCTTTTTTTTCGCCCGCTTCAAAAATCACCCGATTTTGGGCTGTTCTTTCCATAATTTTGGAAAGAACAGCTTTTTGTTTTATTCCCCGCTTTTTTCTGCGTTTTGCTCCCATCTGCTACCGAAATCGCCCGCTTCGGGAAGCGGCATACCGCTCACCATCGCCTGCGCCGATGAGAGTTTCGAACTGTAATCCAGATGGGCGTAGATATTCGCTGTGGTGGAAAAATCCGAATGCCCCAGCCAGTCTTGAATCTGCTTGAGTGGTACGCCGTTGGCAAGCAAGAGGGATGCGCAGCTATGCCTGAGATCGTGGAAGCGCATTTTCTTCATGCCGTGCCGCTGGATGAAGGCGGGAAATTGGGAGGTCAGGTAATCGGGCTTCATCCTCTCACCCAGCTCATCTACGAACACGAAGCCGTCGTATTCATAGTTGTAGCAGTTGCCGCAGATCTGCTTGTTCAGCTCCTGCGCCGCCTTGACCTCCGCAAAATATTCCTTGAATCTTCCCACCAGCGGCAAAGTGCGCATACTGGATTTGGTTTTTGCCGACTCCTGCTCGATGATCTGCGTTTTCCCGCCCACATTGACGGAGGTCACCGTCCGTTTGATGGTCAGCGTTCCCCGTTCAAAGTCGATAGCGTCCCACTTGAGTCCCAGCACCTCGCCACGGCGCAAACCGTAAAAGGCGGCGACTAAAACGGGAAGCTCCAGCTTTGTCCCTTTGACCACTTCAAATAAGTGCTGGAGTTCCGCTGCATCCAGAAATACCGGCTGGAAATCGTTCTTCTTTGGGCGGTCTACCTTCATCGCCACGTTCTGCGCCACCAGATCGGTTTTCATGGCGTATTTCAGCGCCTGATGGATCACGGCGTGGTAGTGGATGACGGAATTGGGCTTGACTGTCCGCAGCTTTTCCGAATAAAACTGCTGGATGTGCCTTGCTTCCAAGTCTTTCAACGTGATCGGCTTGTTCCGGAAATATGGCTCAATGGTCTGCTTCACCATGCTCTCATAGGAGCCGAAGGTGGTGGGCTTCACCCTGACTTTGACGATCTCCAGCCAGCCGAGCAGATAGTCGGCAAACAGCATATTGGAGCAAAGCTCGCCGATCTCTGCTGGTGGTTCAAAGGCGTTGCGGATTTTCACAAGCTCCGCTTCGGCTTTTCGTTTGTTTCCCTTTTCGGGAAGTCCGGTGGATATGTACTTGACGTGCCGCTTGTTTTTGCTGTCGTAGAAGCTTAGCACGGCGTAGTAGTACCCCTTTTTAACCTGTAAATGTCCTGATACCAATTGATAAAACTCCTTTCTTTGCTTTTACACAGGACAGTCCGGCACCGACAATGCCATTGTACCCTGCCGGTGCCGTTCTTTCCATTGTGCGAAGGTCGTGCTCCGCACACATTTTCGGTTCGAATCAGCGGCTGTCCCTGTCCCGTTCCCGTCTGCGCTGCCATTGCTCCAACAGCTTGATGACCGTATCGCAGACTTGCTTGTCCGTGTAACTCTTCGGGAAATATTTGCGAATGTCCTCCCGCTTGAATTTGTACTGCTCCTGCTGGTTGGGCTTTTGCTCGGCGAGGATGTCGTAGATTGTCTGGTCTTGCAGTACCCCCTCCTGCGAGAGTTTTTTAAGCCGTATGCTCTGTGCGTGAGAGGGAGTGCAGTCGTTTAGCTCCATTGCGTTTAACAATACCCGTTGTTCCGACTGCTCTAAGTACGAAATTTCTACCGCAGGGTTGAAAGCAATTTTGTTTTCGTCCACCATTTCTAATAGTTCGGGGATCAAGTAGGTCAAGCGAATATATCTGCGGACTTGGTCTTTGCTTTCACCTGCATCGTCGGCTACTTTTTCCACACTCAACAACTTCTCTGCAACTTGCACAGAAGCTTTACCTTGATGTTTTATCGCATCTAATTTCATCTTGTAGGCAAACGCCTTTTCACTGGGCAAAATATGTTCCCGTTGCAGATTGGCGTCCACCATTGCAATGACTGCTTCGTCATCGCTCATCTCTCGAATGATTACGGGCATTGTTTCAATACCAAGCACCTGACACGCCGCCAGCCTTCTATGCCCGGAGATCAGTTCATAGCCGCTCTCCGGCAAAGGGCGGGCGAGCGCCGGTGTGAGTGTCCCGAACTTTTGGATGCTCTCGATTAAGCGTTTCATTTCCTCATCGCTTTGGATTTTGAATGGATGATCCTTAAATGGGTGAAGTTCATTTAATGGAATATCCCGTACTCGTTCCAGTTTTGCATCGTCCCGCTCCTCCTGCGAGGAAAACAGCTCGTCCAGCGAATTTGTTGGTAAAGTAAAATCAAATTTTCGTTTTGTCATTGTGTTTGCCTCCTTTATTGCCATTTCAGATTGCTTTCGCCGGGTCGGAGAAACACCGCCTCGATGTCTGCCTGAAACCGATGCCAGCGCAGGACTTCGGTTTTCAGCATCGGTGCATCTACAAAGCCAAGAGCGTTCGCTTTCACCGCAAGCTGATTGATGTTGTTGCCGATGGCAGATAACGCCCGCATCGCTTCATAAAATCTTGCGTCCGGTTTTTCTTTCGGCTCGTAGTTATTGAGCAGCAACCTTATCATGGTGGATTTTGGTAAGCCTGTAATTTTCGCCTTGCGACTCAGTTCGGCGTTTTCCGATTTGCTGAGCCAAACCCGAATGGGGATATTCCTTTTTCGATTATCTGTTTTCATATTAACATTCCTTTCGTTTGTTTGATTTTCTCATAGAGGTTTTAGGACACTTCCTAACGAGATTTACTGTTTGCGGGCTTTTGGGGGCACAAACAGTCTGCTCGCTACGATAGCGCAGCCATTTTCTACCTAACGTAATTCTTTCAAAATCGCATCTATACAGCGGATAATTTCATCCTTTTCAAGTTGCGGAATGGCTGCTCTCAGTTGCTTTAACTGCCGGAAAAGTCGGTAATCTTTCTCTCTGACTGTTGCTTCAACATTCATTCCAAGCCCCAGCCTCCGCAGATATTCTGAAAGAGAAAGCGAACAGTAATCGGCATTCTTCAAAAGCTTTTCTTTCTCCTCCGGCGTTACCCGCACGTTGATTCCAAGTGTTTTGCTTCTCATGCTTCCGCCTCCCCAAATACGATTTTCAAAGCCTCCAACAGCTTCTGCGCTTCCTCCCGCTTCAGGGAAATTCCCTTTGAGGCAATGTCCCCCTGCCAGCGGCGGATGTCGACCATTGGATCATAAATGCCCCATTTTACGATATTGATTTCCTTGGTTACGCCGTCCGGCTTTCCGCCGAGCACGGCGATTTTCTTTACAATTTCATAATTTGCCATTGCTTTTTTCTCCTTTTATAATCGATGTTTGTGACGGTAATGACACTTGTGACGCACTTTTCGCTATATACCGTTTGTCCCGTCATTTGCGTCACCGCCGTCACGTCGTATGAATTTAATCAGCCTGCTTTGTCCCGTCCGCTTGGTTCGGTACTCGATCCCAGCGGGCTCCAGCACCTCACAGGAAAACTGCCCTAAATACTTCGTGACCACATTGGGCGTGGTTTCGGTTTCCGCCATATCGGCGATTAGTTCGGTCGCCGTTCCCACCCATTCGGTGCGATTTTTCATGAATTCCACTACCCGAAAAAGGAACTGCGGAATCTCCGCCTTATGGATTTCCTCCGTATTTTTACGCTCTATCAATTCCCATTTCAGATCTTGAAACCGCAGGGTCAACTCCTGATACTCCACATCCCGCCCGCAGGCAAGAAGCGTGGCGTCCCTGCTGCTTCGCTTGCGCTTGAGCACATAATTGGTATCCGCCGCTCCGGTAATGCCGGTAGAGCCGGATACCTCGTTGAACGGATCGTCCCCGTCCTTCAGCTTTCGCAGATGGTGGACGAGAATAATGGAAATATCGTGCTCGTCTGCGATCCGCTTAATGGAGGAAATGTCGTCGTAGTCGTTGCCGTACATCCCCGTTTTCCCGGCGCTACCCTTAGAATCCCGCACTTTTTGGAGCGTGTCGATGATCACCAGCTTTGTCTTCGGGAAGTCCTCCAGAAAGTTAATGATTTCTTCTTCCAGCCCGTTCCCGATCAAGCCGCAGGTTACGGCCAAGTGGAAGCTTCGGGTTGAATCATCCGTCAAATCGAAAAGCCGGTCTTTGATTCGTTTGAGCGTATCCTCCAAGCAGAGATACAGCACATCGCAGTGCATGGTCGGGATTCCCCAAACAGAGAACCCCTGCGATGCTTGCAATCCCAGCCACAGCATCAGCCAGCTTTTGCCGATTTTGGCGGCTCCGCTGAGGACATTCACCCCTTGCGGGATCAGCCCATCGACAATGAACATGGTCTTGCTCATCGGTGTGGACAGCAGGGTTTCTGCGTCCACGGTCACTAATTTTCTTTTCATAAGTATGACCATTCCTTTCCGCTGCGCTTCAAGGCACCAAAGGGAATGAAACACAGGTGCCACTAGCACA
>CANQXH010000018.1 GCA_947627745.1 uncultured Oscillospiraceae bacterium | reverse complement strand
TCTGGTCCTTTTGGTTCATGCGCTTAATTGCCTCGGAAAATACGACGCGATGTTTTTCGTTTCGGTACTCCATAAGTGCTACTTCCTTTCCTAGAAAATAAAAAAAGAGCCGACCGTTTGAAAAAACGATTGGCTCTGAAAAAACGAAATGCAGGCGGGATTTTTCCTGCCTGCTGATCTTAACTTTTGCGATATTCGGCTTCCACGAGGGTTCAAGTCTATAAAAAGCGGAAAAACGCATTTTATATCTACAGTTTTGAATGCCGAAATTTCGCCCCTTAAAACGCCGAAAAGCCTTGCGGCGCAAGGCTTTTCGGGGACAATATCTTTTTTATTGTCTCTAGATGGTGCGAGAGATGGGACTCGAACCCACACGGCGGTCGCCACACGCACCTCAAACGTGCTTGTCTACCATTCCAACACTCTCGCAGGCCAAGTTATTATAACCCCAAGGGCTGTTTTTGTCAACTGTTTTTAAAAAGTTCCCAAAGATTTCTTTTTTCTGATGCAGTCGTGATGCACCTTTCCGGTAATCTTGCGTTTAGAAAATCTAAAGCATTTTCAACCGCAATTCTTAAGGAAGTCTTAAAGACTTCTTAAACCTTCCGATGTTAAAATATTGGCAGATCTCAAAAAGGAGGAATCTTAATATGCGCCGCAATACTATTACGATCGCCGCTCTGGCGCTGGTCCTCTGTCTCGTCACCGGGCCCCTGGTCTTTCGGGATGCGAGGCAGGTCTGCGCCCTCAAAAATCCGTCCCCGGCGGAGCAGACGGTGATGGCCTTTGCAGAAAGCCGGAACCTTTCCATCTCGGACTATCCGGCGTCCCTGATCCAGCTTCTGGAACGAAATCCGGAGACGGAGCGCTTCGTCCTGGACTACCCCCTGGAGCACGACAAGGAGCATCCCGTGGATCTTTCCGATGTGGACCTAACGCAAGGCGTCCCTCTGTTTTTGCAGTGGGACCAGCGGTGGGGGTATCTGCGATACGGGTCCGATGTGGCCGGTCTCACAGCCTGCGGGCCGGTGTGCCTGGCCATGGCGGGCTACTATGTCACCGGCGACGCCGCCTTCTCCCCCGACAAGATGATCTCCTTCGCCCTGACCCACGGCTATTACAGCTGGGGAAACGGCACCAAGTGGACCCTGATCAGCCAGGGTGGCGTAAAGCTGGGGCTGGATGTGACCGAAATTCCCCTGGACGAGGGGCGCATCCTGGCCAATCTGGAGGTGGGGAACCCCATTATCTGCGTGGTGGGGCCGGGCGATTTCACCACCGAAGGGCATTTCATCGTTCTTTCCGGCTGCGAAAACGGTCGGATCCGGGTCAACGACCCCAACAGCGTGGAAAATTCCCAAAAGCTGTGGGATTACGCCCAGCTGGAAGGGCAGATCCTGAATCTGTGGGTCATTCGGGCTGGAAGCTGATTTTGTAACAAACTTTTTACATCTTTTTGAAAAATCTTGCGCTATAATAAGCAATAGCGTAAGGAGGAGTGGGCATGGCAAGCAGGGAAATTCGCCGGTTTTCCGGCGCGATTGGGATCGTGGCGGTAATTCTGCTGATCGGGATCTTTGCCGTTTATCGGGCGGTGGCCCCGGATATCGTCCCGGACGCCCCTCCGGAAACCCATTCGTCCTCAGCCGCTCCCCTGCCCTCTCATGCAGACCAGCAGGTTTCCGTGCCGGACCCCACCCTTACGGAGGCGGAGCGGACCATCTCCGCTTTTGCCCAGCAGCATGGGTTGACCCTTGGCGACTATCCCACGTCTCTCATCAATCTGCTGGTACGCAACTCGGAAACCGAGGATTTTGTGCTGCAATATCCCCTGGAATACGGCAAGGAGCATGAGGTGGACCTGTCGGAATACCGGGGAAGCGGCGATCAGGACGGCCTGGCGGAAATGCCCCTGTTTTTGCAGTGGGACAAGCGATGGGGCTATCTGCAATACGGGGCCGACGTGGTGGGCCTGACGGGCTGCGGCCCGGTGAGCCTGGCCATGGTGGGCTTTTACCTCACCGGAGATGAGAAATTCTCCCCGGATAAAATGGTGGCATACGCCTTAGACCACGATTACAGCGTAAAGGGCAGCGGCTCCTCCTGGACGTTGATCAGCGAGGGGGCTGTGGATCTGGGGCTGACGGTCACAGAGCTTCCTCTGGACAAGGAGCGGATCCTGGCCAATCTGGAGGCGGGAAATCCCATTATTTGCGTGGTGGGCCCGGGAGACTTCACGCAGGGCGGACATTTCATGGTGCTATCCGGATACCGGGACGGGAAAATCCAGATCCACGACCCCAACAGCCGGCAAAATTCCGGCAGGCTCTGGGACTATGAGCGGCTGGAACCCCAATTCGAGGTCCTGTGGGTCCTTCAATACGAGGCGTAAGTTTTGCCCCTCCCGAGAAGGAGGGGCGAAATTTATTGTTCTTTTTCCAGCCTTCTCAGCATCCCCAGCAGCACCGCCACGGCGGCAAAGGAGAGGATCAGCTCGGCGCAGGTCTGGGCATAGGCCAGGCCGTAGAGGGGAAACAGCGCGTTTAAGAGGAACAGGGCCGGAATTTCCAGCAGAATCTTCCGGGCCAGGGCAAACAGCAGGGACAGCAGGCCCTTGCCGCTGGCCTGGAACGCGCCGACGCACAGAAAGTCCAGGCACAAAAACGGGGTGCCCAGGCACATGCCCCGGAGAAATCGGGTGCCGTAGGCCACGATCTCCGGGTTCTTCATGAACAGTCGGATCAGGTCCCCGGCAAACAGGTAGTACACCGCGGACATGGCCACCAGGAAAGTCAGGGAGAGCTTCCCCGCGAAGGACAGGGTCTTGCGCACCCGGGGAATGTTCCGGGCACCAAAATTGTAGCTCATCAGGGGCATAATGCCCTGGGACAGGCCCATGGCGATATACATGGGGATCATGTTCAGCTTGTAGGAGATGCCCATGGCCGTGACGGCGTTGGTGCCAAATTGGGAGGTGAAATTGTTCAGCACCGTCATACCGGTCACGTTCAGCAGGTTCTGGATGGACGCCGGGACGCCCACCGCCAGCACGCCCCGGAGAATGGGCCCGGTAGGGACCGCCATTCGGGGAGAAACACAGACATAGGTAGTACGGCGGCGGACAAAGAGCAGGACGAAGAAATAGCCGCAGGCCACGCAGTTGGACAAAAAGGTGGCCAGTCCCGCTCCAGCGGCCCCCATGTTCAGCCCCCAGGGGAGGATGAAAAGAGGGTCCAGGATAATGTTCAGCAGGCAGCCGCTCATGGTCCCGATACTGGCGTGGAGGGCGGCTCCCTCGGTCCGCACCAGATAGGCCAGCACCACGTTGAGGATGGAGGGCGTGGCGCCCCACATGGCGGTCCAGAACAGGTAGCCCTGGGTGGACTCCACATTCTCCGTCTTGGCGCCCAGGAGGGTCAGCAACGGTCCCCGGAAGGCGATCACCGCCAGGGAGAAGGCCAGGCCGCTGAGGGCCGCCGCCCAAAAGCCAAAGGCGGATGTCCGGCGGACGGTGTCGTAGTCCTTCCGGCCTAGGGCCCGGCCCATCATGCTGGAGCTGCCCACGCCAAACAGATTGTTTACCGCGTTAAAGGCCAGCAGCACCGGCGCCGCCAGGGTCACGGCGGCGCTCTGGATGGGGTCCTGAAGCATGCTGACGAACCAGGTGTCCGCCAGGTTGTAAAGGACCATCACCAGGGAGCTTAAAATGGTGGGGATCGAAAGCCGGGCCACGGCGGTAGGGATCGGCGTGCGCTCGAAAAGGGCCTCCTTTTTGGGGTCTTCCATGGATCAGCCCAGGACCCGGCGCATCATTTCCTGATAAGCGTCCTCCACGCCGCCCATATCCCGGCGGAAACGGTCCTTGTCCAGTTTTTCGTTGGTCTCGGCGTCCCAGAAACGGCAGGTATCCGGGGAGATCTCGTCGGCCAGGACCAGGGAACCGTCGCTCAGGCGGCCGAATTCCAGCTTGAAGTCTACCAGTTTGACGCCAATGGAGGCGAAGTAGGCCTTCAGCGTCTCATTGACCTTCAGGGCCATGGCTTTGATCTGGGCAATCTCCTCCTTAGTGGCCAGCCCCAGTGCCAGGGCGTGGCTGTCGTTCAGGAGCGGGTCGTGAAGGTCGTCGTTTTTATAGGAGAACTCCACCGTGGGCTCGGCAAACACGATGCCCTCCTTCACGCCGTAGCGCTGGGCAAAGTGGCCGGCGGAAATATTGCGGACAATGACCTCCAGGGGCACGATGGAGACCTTCTTCACCACGGTCTCCCGGTCGTTCAGCTCCCGGACAAAGTGGGTAGGGACCCCCTGCTTTTCCAGCAGCTGCATCAGAAAGTTGGTCATCCGGTTGTTGATGGCGCCCTTGCCGGCGATGGAGCCCTTTTTCAGGCCGTCCAGAGCGGTGGCGTCGTCCTTGTAGGAGACAATGACATAATTGGGGTCGGCGGTGGCAAAGACCTTCTTGGCCTTGCCTTCATAGAGCTGTGCTGCTTTTTCCATGATAATCCTCCAATTTTTATTCTTTATTTTTGGGAGGCCGCTGGGACAGCGGAGCCTCAAACCGGTCTTTTCGGGTGTCCTCCGGGATGGCGGTGGGATATTTTCCGTCAAAGCAGGCGGCGCAGTAGCTGCCGCAGCCGCACATCTCCCCCAGGTCCTCCAGCGGCAGGTAGCCCAGAGAGTCCACGCCGATCATCTCCCCGATCTCCGCCACGGTATGGTGGCAGGCGATCAGATAATCCTGGGAGTCCACGTCGGTGCCGTAGTAACAGGGGAACAGGAAGGGCGGCGCGGAGACCCGCATGTGGACCTCCTTGGCCCCCGCCTCCCGCAGCAGGCTGACGGTCCGGGCGCTGGTGTTGCCACGGACGATGGAATCGTCAATGAGCACCACCCGCCTGCCCTCCACTGTCTGGCGAATGGGGCTGAGCTTGATCCGCACCTGGTTCACCCGCATATCCTGGCCCGGAGAGATAAAGGTGCGCCCGATATATTTATTTTTCAGAAAGCCGATGCCATAGGGGATCCCCGAGGCCCGGGAATAGCCCAGGGCCGCGTCCAGCCCCGAGTCCGGCACGCCCACCACCACATCCGCGTCCACGGGGTAGGTCTTGGCCAGGATCTCCCCTGCCCGCATTCGGGCCGCCTGGACGCTGACGCCGTCGATCACGGAGTCGGACCGGGCAAAATAGATATGCTCAAACACGCAGGGGGTGGCAGCGGCCTTCCCGCAGTGCTCCCGGTGGGAGATAACGCCCTTGTCGCTGAAAACCAGGATCTCCCCCGGCTCGACGTCCCGCTCCATGGCAGCGCCCACGGATTGGAGGGCGCAGCTCTCCGAGGCCACCACATAGGTCCCGTCCTCCATTTTGCCGTAGCACAATGGGCGGAATCCGTGGGGATCCCGGACGGCGATGAGCTTGGTTGCGGACATCAGCACCACGGAATAGGCCCCCTCCAGGGTGTCCATGGCCCGGCTGACCGCCTCCTCGATGGAGCCGGCGGTCAATCTCTCCCGGGTGATGATATAGGCGATGGTCTCGGTGTCGCTGGTGGTGTGGAAAATGGCGCCCTTCTCCTCCAGCTCCAGACGGAGCCGGAACGCGTTGCTCAGGTTGCCGTTGTGGGCCAGGGCCAGCTTGCCCTTGTGGTGATTGACCTGGATGGGCTGGCAGTTGGCCCGGCTGCTTCCGCCGGTGGTGCCGTAGCGCACATGACCGATCGCCATCCGCCCGGCGGGCAGGCGGTCCAGGCTCTCCCCGGAGAACACCTCGCTGACCAGGCCCAGATCCTTCCGAGAGTGGAACACCCCGTCGTCGCACACGACAATGCCGCAGCTCTCCTGCCCCCGGTGCTGAAGGGCGTAAAGGCCATAGTAGGCCATTCGGCCCACCTCCTGGCGCTTCGGGCTAAACAGGCCAAAAACACCGCACTCCTCATGTAAACCGCTCAAAACCGTTCCTCCCGCGAAACGCGCAAAAAACACATCCGGCGCCCCGGCTGGGGCCGGAACGCCCATTGACTGCGGATTTATTTTATATAGGTTGGGCTGTCTTGTCAACTGTTGACAAAAAAATCAGCGGAAATTTGTAGGTTCCGCCAAGTACGTCCCGGCGGCAGTCCGGGATTCCGGGCGATATATCCAGTGAAATTTCGGTCCACATTTTTGATGTTCCCTATTGCGTAAAATGGGAAAAAGTGTTATACTGTTATTTAGAATTCTGCATTCGCAGTTTTGGAGGTACGCAATGAAAAAAGCGATTTGTCTGCTCACCGCTTTGGTTCTGCTGCTCGGCGTCTGCGCCCCGGCCTTTGCCCTGGAATACAGCGGCACCGTCAACGCGGAGCAAGTGGTTTTAATGAATTCGGATTCCGGCGAGATCCTGTTTGAAAAGGGCGGGGACGATCCCGTGGACCCCATGGCCGCCACCAAGCTACTGGCCGCCCTTACCGCTGTTGACTATATTCCCGATCTGAGCGTAACCGTCACGCTGGACAGCGATACGCTGGACGGGGACTACGAGAGCGACGCCCTGCTGGAAGAGGACGATGTGCTGACCGTCGATCAACTGATGACGCTGATGCTCCTGTCCGACGCCAGCGACCCGGCGGTGGCGCTGGCCAATTATGTGTCCAACAATCCCGACAGCTTTACGGAGCTGATGAACGCCAAGGCCGTGTCCCTGCAAATGACGGGCAGCGCCTTCGTCAATCCCCACGGCGAGGCCGACGAAAATCAGCACACCACTGCCAAGGATTTGGCGCTGCTGGGCTCGGCGGCAGCCAGTCTGGACCTCTTCCAGGCCATGCTTTCCCGGGTCAATTATGAGATCCCCGCGGGAGACAGCAACCACGCCTATTCCGTGGAGAATCCCAACCTGCTGATGCACCGGGAAGGAAGCGGCAGCAGCTACCACTATTCCTACGCCACCGGTCTGCTGGCCTGGACCGACGCCAACGGGGCCGGCTGCCTCATCGCCACCGCCCAGCAGGGCGGCACTCGGCTGACCTGCGTGATCCTGGGCGACAAGTCTAACGGCCAGAATGAGCGCTGGACCCTGGCCCAGGATCTGATGGAAGAGGGCTTCAACTACACCGTGGGAGATTCCGACAGTCCCCAGGTGTCCCGTCCTCAGGCTACCACGCCGAGCACCGGGTCCCAGTCCACCACGCCCCCATCCGCCACGACCCAGCCTGGTGATCAGAGGCAGGAAAATCCCGCCCATCAGAGTATGCTGATGGCTCTGATCGCCCTGGCCGCAATTTCCTGCGTACTGGCGGTGGCCTCCATCATCATGCTGGTGATCAACATTATGAGCCGTCACCGGCCCAGCAGCACCCAGCGAATCGTCTCCATCGCGCTGTACGCCGTCACCGCTCTGGTGGCGCTGGTGACGATCCTCTGCGTCTTGCAGTTCCAGCACCTGGAAAACACAGCTTACTTCGATCCTGTCCCTTCTACCTCCGTCAGTACGGAGGTCCCCACAACCGAAGCTACGGAGCCGCCAACAGCGGCTCCTACTTCTCCCCCGGCCACCACCGAACCCACCGTCCCCCCCACCGAGCCGCCGGATCCGCTGCTGACCTTCCATCCCCATCACACGGAAAATACGGATCCGGACAACTTTGACATCAACTGGGAAGTCATCATTGACGATGAAATCGTGGATTCCTATCAGCGTGAAAATCCCATCGTCTTCGGGAAAAGCGAGGAATACGCGGCCGCGCTCCCCTGCATCTCCACCTTTCGGGGCGATAACTTCCGCACCGGCTCCACCTATGGCACAGCCACGGTGAGCGGCAAGACCATTTCCTGGGATTGGAACGTCCCCGTGGGCTCCTGCAACGGCTGGTCCGGCTGCGGCTGGACAGGCCAGCCCCTGCTGGTCCAATGGGACAACGAAACCAAGCAGATCATGAACCTGTATCAGGAAAAAAAGAACAAGGAAAACCTGGTGGAGGTCATCTACGCCACCCTGGACGGGTATATCTACTTTCTGGATCTGGACGACGGCAGCTACACCCGTGACCGGATGTATATCGGCATGAATTTCAAGGGCGCGGGCGCCATCGATCCCAGAGGCTATCCCCTGCTGTATGTGGGCTCCGGCGACTATGTGGACTATACCTCCCCCAGAATGTATATCATCAGCCTGGTCGACTGCACCGTGCTGGCGGAAATGGGCTACAATGAATCCCACGTCCCCCGCAGCTGGAATGCCTACGATTCCTCCCCGCTGGTCTGCGGGAACACCGACACCCTGATCTGGCCCGGGGAAAACGGCCAGCTCTACACCATCGCTCTGAATACCCGCTACGACAAGAGCGCCGGCACCATCTCTGTGGACCCGGAGGTGGAGGCCAAGGCCAGTTACAGTCCGAACCGGTTCGGCTCCTACTCCTACTGGGTGGGTATGGAGGCCAGCTGCGTAGTGGTAGGGTCGTACCTCTACGTTTCCGAAAACGGCGGCCTGTTCTTCTGCGTGGATCTGAATACCATGGCGCTGGTCTGGGTCCAGGACACCCTGGACGACTCCAACTCCACCCCCGTGTTTGAGTGGGGGGACGACAACAACGGCTATATCTACACCGCTCCCTCCCTCCACTGGACCGCGGAGGGCAGCTGGGGCGAGATCTCCATCTACAAGCTGGACGCCCAAACCGGCGAGATCGTCTGGGAGCATCCCTGGGAGTGCGGCACTGTGGATGAGGTCTCCGGCGGCGTTCAGTCCTCCCCCCTGCTGGGCCGGAAGGGCACCGACATCGAAGGGCTGATCATCTACTCCATCTCCCGGGCCCCGGATCTGTACGACGGCAAGCTGGTGGCTTTCAACACCTCCGACGGCTCCATTGCCTGGGAATGTGACCTTCCTTACTATGGCTGGAGCTCCACCTCGGCGGTATATGACGAGAGTGGGAAGGTGTATCTGATCCAGGCCTGCTCGGACGGAACCGTGTATCTGATCGACGGGGCCACCGGCGAAAAGCTGGATCACGTCAATCTGGGCTCCACCATCGAGGCCACCCCCGTCGTCTGGGAGGACAAGGTGGTCCTGGGCACCCGGGGCGCCTCCATCAATATGATGATCGTAAGCTGAAATTTGACCGCGGGCATTTTTTGCCCGCGGTTTTCCAGCTTTTTTCGGGAATTTCCTCAGGCCGACCGGGCAAGCTATTGCCGGGGGGATCGAAATGAAGCGCGTCAAAACCGTGGACCTGCGGCTAGAACCCGATAAGCGGCTCTGCCCCAAGTTCGACGAGATGAGCATCGCCCTCTTTCCCGTGGCGAAGCCAGGGGAAATGGGCGTTCGGGTGCTGGACAACTGCGCGGAGGAGAATATCCAGTGAAACCCCTTGGCCCCGGAGATTTTCCGGGGCCATTTCCTTTTGACAACGCCCCGGCGGTGTGATACAATAGAAAAAAAGCAAGGCACGCTTGGGAAAGGAGGTTTCATGAAAGAGGAACGGTTTGAGGAGTTTTCCGGGCTGATATCCGGCATCTATCGGGATATTCAAAAGCTCAAGGCCAAATGGACCGAGCCTTTGGGGATGAAATCGGTACATATCTTCTGGGTGTATCTGCTGCGCAATCACCCGGAGGGGCTTTCCGCTTCCGAGCTGTCCCGATACAGCCAGACCAATCGGTCGCTCATCTCCCGAGAGCTGAAGGAACTGATTGATCTTGGATATGTGACCATCAGCCAGCCTCTGGTACGCCGCCGGCACGGCCAGAAGCTGGTGCTAACCCAGGCGGGACTGCGGGCGGCGGAGCGGATCAGCGATATCAGCTACGGGATCCAGCAGCGGGTCAGCGCCTCCATCTCCGCCGAGGATCTGGCGGTGTTTTACCGGACGCTGCAGGTGCTGCTGAAGAATTTTGACCGGCTGGCGGAGGAAGCTCTGCCGGAAGCCGGGGTCTGATCGCCCAAAGTAGAACATATAAGGAGGGATTTGAAATGAAAATCATTACCATCAGCCGGGAATTCGGCAGTGGGGGCCGGACAGTGGGCCGCCTGGTGGCGGAAAAGCTGGGCATCCCCTTTTATGACAAGGAGCTGGTAGAGCAGGTGGCGCTGGAAACCGGCTTCGCGCCAAAATTCGTGGAGGAGCATGGGGAGCACTCCCCCGGAAAAAGCCTGTTTTCCTACGCCTTTGCCCCCCAGGGTGTGCCCGGCGTGATGAACGGCATGTCCACCGCCGATTTTCTATGGCACATCCAATGCGGCGTAATCCTTCAATTGGCGGAGAAGGGGCCCTGCGTCATTGTAGGGCGGAACGCCGACTACATCCTCAAGGACCGGCAGGACGTGTTCCACGTCTTTATCCACGCGGACAACGATTTCCGGGCGGAACGGATCGTCCGGCTCTACGGAGAAACGGAAAAAAGCCCTCAGGCCCGTCTCCAGGAGAAGGATAAGCGCCGCCGAATCAACTATCAGCACTACACCGGCCAGACCTGGGGCATGTCGCAAAACTACGATATCTGCCTGAACACCGCCAAAATCGGCGTGGAACGGGCGGCGGAACTGCTGGTGGAGATCATCCAGGGTCTCGAATAACGATCGCCCGGCGCCCTAGGCCATCGGCGGATCGGGAAAGGCGGCTCCGGCGGAACGGATGCCAAGGCGCTGATCGAAGAACTGACGATATAGAAATAGCGCAGGGGCCCGCCAAAAGGCGGGCCCCAATTTTTGACGATTTTTACGTCCGTTCCATACACAGCGGGAAGCAGGCAAAAGCCGCGACCCCGGCCAAGGAGGCACCCTCCCGCATCAGCGGGACCAGCTGGACCGTATCCAAAATGGCGGGGAAAATGTCCAGATACTTTTTCGCTTCCAGAAGCGCCGGGATGGCCTCCCAGGTCTGAAAATAGCCGCCCAGCACCAATACCAGCCGCAGTACCAGCGGCAGCCACAGCAGCGCCAGGGCCACAAAACGGGTGGGCAGATAGCCCAGGGCCGTCACGGTCAGCGCCAGCGCCCCCAGCAGCAGGAGAATCCAGAGGAAGATGCCCCACTCCCCTGTGGAGCCGGGCAGCGCCACCAGGAAATACACCGCCGCCAGGCCGCCGTAGACCACCGGAAAATCCAATCGCAGTCCCTTGAGCAGAACGCCATGGGCCGCCAGCAGCAGCGCCGGAAGGATCAGGGGCAGCAAAAGGCTTCCAAAGGACCATCCTTCGGTGAAGCACAGGTAGTAAAGGGTCCCAAGAAAGATCCCCAGGCCCGCGAAAAAGGCGGAGGCCGTCATCCATGGGCTGTCAAAGCGCAGACGATAGGTAACGCTCGGTTTCCGTTTCATTTGTTCCCGCCTCCCCCTTGATCCCAGATGCAGGACCCATTCTGAATAAAGTATTCCACGCCGGAATAGAGGGTGGTGACCAGAATGACCCACACCACCGTCCAGGACACCCAGCGCACCTGGGGAAACGCCATCATCACGCACAGGCCCACCATGGTGCAGGCGGTCTTGACCTTGCCGCTCCAACCGGCGGCGATCACCTTGCCCTTGCCCACGGCCATGAGCCGCAGGCCTGTCACGGCGAACTCCCGGGTCAGCACCAGCATCAGCGCCCAGGCCGGGAAGCTGCCCCATTGACAGAACATGAGCATGGCGGCCACCACCAGCAGCTTGTCCGCCAGAGGGTCGAGAAATTTGCCGAAGTCGCTGACCTGATGGTATTTTCGGGCGATTTCCCCGTCGATGAGGTCCGTCAGACTGGCGAGGATGAACACCGCCAGGGCCCACCACATATAAGCGCCGGAAGCCCCACCGCTGAGGTACATCAGGACCATATAAACCGGGAGGATCGCCACCCGGATCAGGGTAATTTTGGTTGCCGTCGTCATTCCAGAACCTCCACAACGTATCCGGACAGGTCCCCGTCCACGGTCCCGTCGATCCGGGCCCGGACGAAGGTTCCCTCCGTCAGCGCTTCCTCCGCCGCCAGCCACACCCGGCCGTCAATGTCCGGGGAGTCCGCGTAGGTCCGGCCGTAAAACTGCTCCGCTTCCTCGTCGTAGCCGTCCACCAGCACCTCCAGAGTCTGCCCGATCCGGGCGGCGTTGCAGCCGGCCATGATCTCCTCCTGGATGGAGGAGAGGACCTGAGCCCGCTCCTGGGCGGTTTCAGTGTCTGGGTACTCCATCTGAGCGGCGGGGGTCCCTTCCTCCGGGGAAAAGACAAAGGTCCCGGCCCGTTCCAGCTTCTCCTCACGGAGAAACTCGCACAGCTCCTCAAACTCCGCCTCTCCCTCTCCCGGCAGGCCGGCAATGATGCTGGTGCGCACCACCAGGTCGGGCAGCCGCTGCCGCAGCTTGGCAAAGAGCGCTTGAATCTCCTCCTTGGTGCCCCGACGGCACATCCGTTTTAAAATGGCGTCGTTGCAATGCTGGATGGGGATGTCCATATAGTTTACCAGCTTTGGCTCCCGGGCATACACATCGATCAGGTTATCGTCGATCAGGTCCGGGTACAGGTAGTGGACCCGGACCCAGTGGACCTCCGGGATCCGGCACAGCCGGGTCAACAACTCCGGCAGGAGCCGCTGATGCCCCGGCAGATCCGTGCCATAGCGGCTGGTGTCCTGGGCCACCACGATCAGCTCCCGTGCGCCGTCGGCGGCCAGGCGCTCCGCCTCCGCCACGATGGCGTCCATGGGCCGGCTCCGGTATTTGCCCCGGAGGCTGGGAATAACGCAGAAGGCGCAGTGATTGTCGCAGCCTTCGGCAATTTTTAAGTAGGCATAGTGCCGGGGGGTGGTGAGGATTCGCCCGGACTCCGGCACCGGGGCGTCGATGCTGCGGAAGGACTCGGGGCGGCCCTCCGAGAGGACCTGACGGATGGCGGGCACGATGTCCATGTAGCTCCCGGTGCCCAGGATGCCATCCACCTCGGGAAGCTCCTTCAGAAACTCCTCCCGGTAGCGCTGGGTCAGGCAGCCGGTGACCAGAATCTTACCCACCAGGCCCTGCTCCTTCAGCCGGGCCGTGTCCAGGATGCAGTCAATGGCCTCGGACTTGGCGGCGTCGATGAACCCGCAGGTGTTGATGACCACTACGTCGCAGCCCTCCGCCTGGGGGCTCAGCTCGAAGCCCGCCTCCCGGACCCGGTACATCATTCCCTCGCAGTCCACCTGATTTTTGGCGCAGCCAAGGGAAATAAAGCCGATTTTTGCCATAAAAAGTTACCTTTCCTTTGTGTTTCCACGGTTCGGTCACTCGCCCCGTGAAAGTCTGTCCAGGGCGCGGCGGATATCGCCGTAGCTGTGCCCCCGGCGCAAAAGGGCGTTCACGACCCGCTGAGTCTCCTTCGGGTCCCCATCATCGGGTAGATGGGCCTGGAGATAGGCCTCCAGAGCCTCGCTCTGATCGGGATAGTCCGCCAGGGCCTCGTCCCAAAGCCGTTTGGGGATTTGCTTTTCGTAGAGGGCCTGCCGGGCCCGGCCCAGGCCGTAGCCCTTGGCGGCACAGCGGGCAGCGATCCTGCGGGCAGTCTCCCGGTCATCCACCAGGTTCAGCTCCTCCATCCAGGCTACCGCCTGCCGGGCCTGGTCCGGGTCCTCCCCCTTTTGCACCAGCCGGCGCTCTAAGTCCCGGCGGGACACGTCTGCGGCCGCCACGATCCGCACCGCCCGGTTTTTCGCGGACAGCTCTCCCGCCGCTTTCCGCAGCTGGGCAAACTCCTCCTCCGTCAGCTCCCTGCCGGCGGTCAGGGCAAAGTCCGCCACCACCTGGGGATAGAGCCGCAGCACCGTCCCGTCGGAAAATTTCGCGGCGTAACGCCCTGCCCGGTCCGGCGAGGCGGAGAGGGAATCACACTTCATCGTCAAATTCTTCGGCGTTCACCGTCACCGGCTTCTGGGCCGGCTTGGCGGGCGCCCTGGCCCCCACGCCCTGGAGCTTCCACATATTCTCCCGGACCTGGGCCTCCACCTTCTCGGCCACCTCGGGATTGGCCTGGAGATAGTCCTTGACACTGTCCCGGCCCTGGCCGATCCGCTCGTCCCCCATGGAGAACCAGCTTCCGCTCTTCTGGATGATCTCCAGCTGCACCGCCAGATCCACCAGCTCGCCCCACTTGCTGATGCCCTGTCCGTAATAAATGTCGAAATACGCCTCCCGGAAGGGCGGGGCGACCTTGTTCTTGACCACCTTGACCCGGGTCTTGTTGCCAATGATGCTGGTGCCGTCCTTGATGGTCTCCACCTTCCGCACGTCCAGACGGACGGAGGCGTAGAATTTCAGAGCATTGCCGCCGGTGGTGGTCTCGGGGTTGCCGTACATGACGCCGATCTTCATACGAAGCTGATTGATGAAAATCACCACGCAGTTGGTCTTGGAAATGCTGCCCGCCAGCTTCCGAAGGGCCTGGGACATGAGCCGGGCCTGGAGACCCACAAAGGCGTCCCCCATCTCCCCCTCGATCTCCTGCCGGGGAGTCAGGGCAGCTACGGAGTCCACTACCACCGCGTCCACCGCGCCGGAGCGCACCAGTGCGTCGGTAATTTCCAGGGCCTGCTCGCCGGTGTCCGGCTGGGACACCAGCATACTGTCCGTATCCACGCCCAGCGCGGCGGCGTAGACCGGGTCCAGGGCGTGTTCGGCGTCCACAAAGGCCACCTCGCCGCCCATTTTCTGGGCCTCCGCCAGAATGTGGAGGGCCAGTGTGGTTTTGCCGGAGGACTCGGGACCATAGATCTCGATGATCCGTCCCCGGGGCACGCCGCCGATCCCCAGCGCCGCGTCCAGGGCCAGGGAGCCTGTGGGAATGGCGTCCACATTCATCTCGGGCCGGTCGCCCAGGCGCATCACCGCGCCCTTGCCGTAGGTCTTCTCGATCTGGGCCAGGGCGGTTTGCAGCGCCTTCTTCTTGTCCGCCGCGGGAGCGGGCGCTTCGTAATTCGTCTTCTTCGTTGCCATATGCTTAGGTTCCTTCCTTCCCCTGATATTGGGCGGCAACCGCCCGCAGAATCTCTTGATTGTCCCGGAGCGTCTCCAGGACGGTATAACCGTAATCTTCCAGCAGGGCCCGGACTCCGTTCTCCTGGCCCATGCCAAATTCCAAGCACAAAATCCCCCCGGGCTTGAGGGCGGCGCTGTAATGCTCCAGCAGCGCCCGATAGCAGTCCAGGCCGTCCGCCCCGCCGTGGAGGGCCAGAGCCGGTTCATAGTCCCGGACGCTGGCGGGAAGCCGCTCCATTTCCTCGGTCGTGACATAGGGAGGATTGGAAACAATCAGGTCGAATTTTCCAAGAAACGGCGGGGCCGGCTTCCGGATATCCGCCTGCACGCAGGAGACACGGCCGGAAAGGTGGTGGAGGGTGATGTTTTTCTTCGCCACCGCCAGGGCCTCCCGGGAAATATCCGCCAGGGTCACCCGGGCGTCCTTCACCCGGCTGGCAACCGCCAGGCCGATACAGCCCGAACCAGTACACAGGTCCAGAATCCGGGGGCTTTGGGCCAGAAACAGGGCCTTTTTCACCGCCAGAGAGGTCACGGCACAGGTATCGTCCCGGGGAATCAGCACGTCTCGGTTTACATAAAGCTTTAAGCCGTAAAACTCCCATTCCCCCAGCACATAGGCCAGGGGCTCCCCCGCCAGGATCCTGCCCATCTCATCCTCCAAGGCATGGCAGACCGAGGACGGCGCCACCTCCTCCTGGCGGGCCAACAGCTCCTCCTGGGTAAGCCCCGTGACATGGCTCAGCAGGTTTCGGGCCAGAAAGGACGCGTCCTGGGGCGTTTCGGTGGGCAAGAATCCGTTTTTCGCCGCCAGGTATAGCTCCTTCAGCGTCGCTACCAACGGTCCGCCCCCTCCCGCTCCGGAAGCACCGCCTGCAATGCCGCGATGCCTACCTCGATCATGCCGTCGTCCGGCTCATTAGTGGTGAAATTCTGGAACCACATGCCGGGCGCCGTGAGGAGCCGGGTGAGAAAATTGTCGTACCGCCCCACCAGCCGGTTGGCCTCATAGCTCAGCGACACCACCAGTGGAAGCAGCAGCAGCTTGTACGCGATCATGATCAGCGGATACCAGACGGTTCCCCGCAGTGCCGAAAGTCCCGGAACCAGCTTGAGAAGCACCGCCGAAGCCACGGAAAACACCAAAATGGACAGGATCATCACCACCAGCAGAAAGCTGGTGCCACAGCGGGGGTGCTTCCGGGTCTGAATGCGGACGTTCTCCACCGTCAGGGGCAGGCCCGCTTCATAGCATCGGATGGTTTTATGCTCCGCGCCGTGGTAAGAAAAGACCCGCTTCATCTCCCCCATCCGGGAGATGAGGATCATGTAGGCCAGGAAAATAACCATGCGGATCAAGCCCTCGATGAGATTGATCAGAATGGGGCTGGAAATCCAGGGGTCGAAAAAGCTGCCGATGACCATGGGCAGAAGGAAAAACAGCCCTACGGACACCGCCAGGCCCAGCGCCACGGCGATGCCGACCACCGCCTTCTGGAACGCCTCGCTGCCCAGCTTTTTTTCCAGCCACTGGTCAAATTTGGAGGTAGACTCCTCCGTTTCCTCCGGGGAAAGGTCCGCCGAGCGCATCAGGGCTTTGACCCCGGTAACCTGGGCGTCCACAAAATTCACAACGCCCCGGATCAGCGGCCAGCGCAGCGGGGAATTTTTTGGAGGAAGGGAGCGGTCCTGAACCTCCACGTTCAGGCCCTCCGGCCCCCGGGTCACCACGGCATCCTTGTCCGGTCCCCGCATCAAAATTCCCTCGATCAGGGCCTGTCCGCCGATCATGGTGCGGAATTGCTCCCGGCAGACCGGGGCATCACTGGATCTAATCATCGATTCTCCCCTCTCTATTGGGCGGCGGGCAGCCACACCGTCACCAGGGTACCGCCGCCCTGGGCATTTTCCAGGGTCAGGCTGCCGCCGTGCATCTGCACGATCTCCTCGCATACCGCCAGACCAATGCCGGTGCCCCGGGCCTTGGAGCTGCCCTTATAAAACTTCATTTTCACCAGCGGAAGCTCGTCCTCCGGGATCCCCGGGCCAAAGTCCCGGATCCGAATGGCCACCCCGCCCTGTTCGGCGGCGATGGACGCCTGGATCCGCTTCCCCTCTCCGCCGTGCTTGGCGGCGTTGTCCAGGATGTTCAAAAAGACCTGTCGCATCCGCTTGGGGTCGCAGGGAATGGCGGGCAGAGGCTCGTCGCTTTCCTCATACTCCAGGGCGATCCCATCGGAGGTCAGGCGGCTGCGGTACATATACACAATGTCCTCAAATTCCCCACGGATATCCGCCTGCTCGATGTTCAGCGTCATCCGCCCGTCTTGCAGCCGGGTGAAGTCCAGCAGCCCCACCACCATTTCGGTAAGGCGCTTTGCCTCCTTCTGGATGATCCGCACCCCCCGCTCCGTCTCCGGGTCCAGGGACTCCTCATCCAGCAGCGTCTCGCTCCAGCCGGTGATGGCCGTCAGCGGTGTGCGCAGCTCGTGAGACAGAGAGGAAATGAAGTCCGCCTGTATTTTCTCGTTCTGGCTGATAGCGGAGGAGAGATCGTTGATGGCCTCCGCCAATTTTCCCAGCTCGTCATTGTACTTGGTTTGAATTTGGATCCCGTAGCTGCCCCCCGCGATCCGGTTGGCCTTCTGGGTGATCTGATCCAGGGAATAGAGCACGGAACGGATATACAGGCTCCCACTGACAGCCGTGGCAGCCGCCACGACGGCCAGGGCCAGTAGGGAGACCACCGCCACCAAGGCGATCTGCCCATCCATCCGCCGGGTGGAGGTGACATAGCGGAGGACCCCGATGACCTCCCCGTTGCTGTAAATCATGGGGCTGGATACCGCGATGATCCGCTCCCCGGTCTCCGGGTCCCGGCCCAAATAGGGACAGATGCCCCGGGTGTTCACCGCCTCCTGGATCTCCGGCGTGGTGGGGCTATTCCCGGCCCAGGGACCGTAAGAGGAAGCCACCAGCTGGCCCTTGGCGTTGATAAATTGCAGCTCCAGCTGATCCTTCTCCTGAAAGGTCTGGGCATAGGAGATGCAGGACTGGTAATAGCCCCCGTAGTCCAGCCGCAGGGCGTCGGAAAAAAACTCCGTGGTGGTCTTGGCCCGGTAGCGCAGGTCCGCCTCCATGCCGGCATAGTAGGACAGGGCAAAGGCCGCCGTCACGGCCATAACGCAGGCAAGGCCCAGGGAACACACCACGATCAGCGTTGACGCCAAATACCGCCCCTGGAGGGAGCTACGTCGCTTTTCCCGGCTCCCACCAAACATCAGGCGCCCCATTTATAGCCAAAGCCCCAGACGGTGGTGATGTAGGCGGGATTGGCGGTATCGTCCTCGATCTTGATCCGGAGACGGCGGATGTTCACGTCCACGATCTTCAGATCCCCTTCATAGTCCCTGCCCCAGACGGCGGAAAGAATGTCCTCCCGGGCCAGGGCCCGCCCCGGATTCTGCATGAACAGCTTCATGATGGCATACTCCACCTGGGTCAGCCGAACCCGGAGGCCGTTCTTTTCCAGGGTGTGATTGCGGGTGTTCATCACAAAGGGTCCCTGGGTCAACAGCTCGCTCTCCCCCGCCGTGTCCCCGCCCAGGCGGCGGTACAAAGCGTCAATTCGGGCGGTAAGCTCCGCCGGGGAGAACGGCTTGGTCACATAATCGTCCGCCCCGGTCATCAGGCCCGTGATCTTGTCCATCTCCTGGGTGCGGGCAGTGAGCATGATGATGCCCACCTGCTTATTGGAGACCCGGATCCGGCGGCAGACCTCGAAGCCGTCCATATCCGGCAGCATGATGTCCAGAATGGCGACGCCGATATCCGGATTCTCCCGGAGGCGGTCCAGGGCCTGCTGGCCTGTGGCTGCTTCGATGGCTTCATACCCCGCCCGGCGAAGATTGATCACCACAAAGGAACGGATATTCTCCTCGTCCTCCAAAATCATTACCTTTTTCATAGTCTTCCCTCTCTACATCTCTCCTGTTTTCCAATCCCGCAGGATCAAATGGAAGCTGTCCATCAATCCCTGCCGGGTAACGGCGGCGGAATCGGCCTCCAAACGGGCGGCAAAGGTGGTCTGCTCCGCGCGAAGGAGCAAAAACCGGTTTCTGCTTACCGCCTGGGCATCCCGATCCGCGCCAGAAAAAGCGTAAATCGTAAAAATAAGCCGGGATTCCTGGGTTTTCTCGTCTGTAAGGGAAAATTCCCAGGCATCCTCCCGCTGGGCAACCGTCACCCGGTCCACCCAGCCGGGATCCAGGTCCAGATACCATCCCGCTGTGAAATCGTGAAAGGTATAGCGCTTGGTCTTTTCGCTGCCGTCGGGAGCCAGGGCGTACCATCGAATCAGGGAGCCCTCCCCGTCCGGCTGCCGGGCCAGGACCTGGGGAAGCTCCAGGATCCCGTCCCCGTCGATATCCTCCGCCAAAACATCGTCGCCGCGGAGAGCGCCGCCGGGGGAGACATTCCGCAGCTCCCCATTTAGGAGCGCAAATACATCAGTGATCAGGTTCCCCTCCCCCGCGGAGCTGGCGGCAAACACCGCCGGGGTCCCGTCGGCCAAAGCGCCGGTCAGGACCCGGCGCAGCCGGGCGGTGGGGGCGGACATCTCCACCCGGTTGGAACGCTGGGTGGCACCGTCCAAAAAGGTGTAAAGCTCGGCGATCCCGGGGTCGTTTTCTCCCTCCCCGGGGCGGAGAAGCAGCAGTTCCCCGCCGGGCGCGGCGTCCATGGACAACGTAAGGAAGGCGGAACAGGTGGCGGACAGGAGCCGGACAGATTCCCCATCCGTCCAGGCATAGGCGCTGACAGAACGAGGCAGCTTGTCGCTGAGCCGCACGCCCACCACGATCTCGACCCCGCCTTTGCCGTCCAGCTGGGCGTACTCCACCCGGTCAAAGCGCTCTCCGTAGCTCTCTAGGGTCTCGGTGTGGTAAAACCCACCGTCCTGGCGGTGAAAAATCAGGATGCGGAGGGGCTTTTCCTCCCGGGCCTTGGCAAAGAGA
The DNA here is from genome assembly GCA_947627745.1 of uncultured Oscillospiraceae bacterium. GTDB lineage: Bacteria > Bacillota > Clostridia > Oscillospirales > Oscillospiraceae > Faecousia. Next base: position 12,795 of record CANQXH010000018.1, on the reverse strand, counting down.
AGGTATTCCTCCTCCCCGTCCCCGTCCAGGTCCGCCGTCTGGACCGTCTGCTGGTACTCCCCGGCGGCAGGGGCGCTGTATTCCAGGCCGGTCATGGCCTGATCGATGGCGGACTGCAGGGCCCGGTCCTCCTGAGAGCGGCGGGGCGGGGCGTACATCTGATCCACGGTCACCAGCGTGCAGCCGCTGAGCAGCAGGGCCACAAGGAGGATCCCCAAAAAACGCGGTATTCTTTCCACTTGGGGCACCTCTCTTTCTCCTAAGCTTTCGCTTAAAGCAGACGCTTTTTATAGTATAGCACAGTTTTCCCAAAAAGGGAAGTTATTTGACAACAACATTCCCATTTCCCAGCACATTTTCCAGCTCTCCCACCAGTCTCCTGTCCAGGCCGCAGTGGGTGCCCCGGCGGATCCGGGTATCGGCGAAGTACACCACCGCCTGGGCATCCCCCGGAAACATATTCAGCATGGCCCGCACCTTCCGCAGCCGGGGGTCCCGCTCCGAGGGAAGCCGGAGATACAAGGTGCTGCCGCTGAGCCGATTGCTCTGGGGGGCGGGGGCCGGCGCCGGCTGGGCGCCGCCGGAAAAGTCCGAAATGGGCTGGGCCCGGTTCACCACGAGCTGGGGTTCCTTGTCGTCCCGGAGGGAGAGGCGGCCTGTGACCACCACCGGGGCGTTTTCCCGGAGGTAGCCGCCGTACTGGCTCAGCACATTGGAAAAGGCCAGCATTTCAATGGACGCGGTATCGTCCTCCAAGGTGACGTAGGCCATCATGGAGTTATTGCGGGTGGTCTTCATCTTGACGGTCTGGACGATCCCGGCGATCTGCACGATCTGGTCGTCGGCAAATTGGGAATCCTCCGCCATCAGCTCGGAAATGGGCACAACATGGGTTTTCTTCAGATATGCCCGGTAGTCGTCCATGGGGTGGCCGGAGAGGTAGATGCCGGTGGTTTCCTTCTCCATTAGCATTCTTTGCGCCCGGTCCAGCTCCGGCAGGGTGGGAATGGGCACGCTGGCCCCCCTGTCCTCCCCCTGGACCATGGCGAACAGACCCATCTGGCCCTCCAGATTCCGCTTCCGGGTGGCGGCGACGCTGTCCATCATGGTTTCATACACCGCCAGCAGCTCGCTGCGGTGGTGGCCCAGGCAGTCCATGGCGCCGCACTTGATGAAGTTCTCCACGGCCCGCTTGTTCAGCTCCCCCTCCCCCATTCGCTGAAGGAAATCCTCCAGGGACCGGAAGGGGCCGCCCTCAGTCCGCTTCTCCACCACGGAACGGATCAGCCCGTGGCCCACGTTCTTCACGGCTCCCAGGCCGAAGCGGATGGCGTTTCCCTCCACCACGAAGGGGTCCTCGGAACGGTTGATGTCGGGCGGCAGCGTGGTGATCCCCCACTCCTTGCACTCGGCGATATAGCCCGCCACCTTTTCGGAGTAGTCCAGCACCGAGGTCATGAGGGCCGCCATGTATTGCAGAAGATAGTGGCACTTGAGATAAGCGGTCTGGTAGCTGACCACGGCGTAGCAGGCGGAGTGGGCCTTGTTGAAGGCGTAGTCGCCAAAGGCCACGATCTCATCGTAAATGGACTGGGCCGTCGCCTCGCTGACCCCCCGGGCCACCGCCCCGGGGATGTTCTGCTTGGGGTCGCCGTAGACGAACACCGGCCGCTCCGCGTCAATGATCTTTTGCTTTTTCTTGGAAATGGCCCGGCGGATGTTGTCCGCCTGGCCCATGGAATAGCCGCCCAGGGAGCGGAAGATCTCGATGACCTGCTCCTGGTAGAGGATGACGCCATAGGTGACCTTCAAAATGGGCTCCAGGAGGGGGGTCTTGTAGGTGATTCTCCTGGGATCCTGCTTGTTGGCGATAAAGGTGGGAATGGACTCCATGGGGCCCGGGCGGTACAGGGCCACCAGAGCCGTCAGATCCTCGATGGAGGTGGGCTTCATATTCATGCAGACCCCGGTAATCCCGGCGGACTCCAGCTGGAACACCCCCTGGGTCTTCCCCTCCGCCAGCATGGCGTAGGTCTCCCGGTCGAAATCCGGCACCGCCTGGATGGAGAAGTCCGGCTGGATTCGGCGAATCTGCTCCTCGGCGTCCGCGATCACCGACAGGTTCCGCAGCCCCAAAAAGTCCATTTTGAGAAGGCCCAGCTCCTCGATGGTGGTCATGGTGTACTGGGTGACGATGGTATCGTCGTTCCGGGACAAGGGCACATAGGTGTCCACCGGCTTGGCGGTGATCACCACCCCGGCGGCGTGGGTGGAGGTGTTCCGGGGCATGCCCTCCAGGCTCATGGCGGTATCAATGAGGGTCTTTACCCGCTGGTCCCCGTCGTACATCTCCTTGAGGCGAGGTGAGACGTTCAGCGCCTCCTTTAACGTGATATGCAGCGTGGTGGGCACCAGCTTGGCCACCACGTCGGTCTCGGCGTAGGTGAAGTTTAAGGCCCGGCCCACGTCCCGGATGGCGCCCCGGGCCGCCATGGTGCCGAAGGTGACGATCTGGGCCACATGGTCCTTGCCGTACTTTTCCGTCACATAGTCGATGACCTCGCCCCGGCGCTCCTGGCAGAAATCCGTGTCGAAATCCGGCATGCTCACCCGCTCCGGGTTCAAAAACCGCTCGAAGATCAGGCCGTACTTCATGGGGTCCACCTCCGTAATGTGGAGGCAGTAGGCGGCGATGGAGGCCGCGCCGGAGCCACGGCCCGGCCCCACGGGAATGCCGGACTCCTTGGCATAGCGGATAAAATCCCAGACAATGAGATAGTAGTTTACATAACCCATGTGGGAAATGACGTTCATTTCGTAATCCAGCCGCTGGCGGTACGCCGCCGGGGGATCTATATAGCGCTTCTCAAAGCCCTCCAGGCACAGCCGTCGGAAGTAGACCTCACTGTCCTCCCCGGTGGGCACCGGAAATTCCGGCAGGTGGTACTGATTGAAAACGAACTCCACATTGCACCGCCGGGCGATTTTCACGGTATTTTCAAAGGCTTCTTCGCAGTCCGGGAAGAGGGCGCGCATCTCCTCCTCGCTTTTCAGGTAAAATTCCTCGGTCTGGAATTTCATCCGGTTGGGATCGTCCACAGTCTTGCCGGTTTGGATGCACAGCAGTACATCCTGCATCTTGGCGTCCTCCCGCCGGAGGTAGTGGGCGTCATTGGTGACCACCAGCGGAAGGCCCGTCTCCCGGGCCAGCCGGCGGATGCCCTGATTCACCGCCCGCTGGGCCTCGATACCGTGGTCCTGCATTTCCAAGAAGAAATTCCCCGGTCCGAAAATCTCCGAGAGGGTCAGCGCGTAGCTTTTGGCGCTGTCATAGCTGTCCTCCATCAGATACTGGGGGATGGCGCCCGCCAGGCAGGCGGACAGGGCGATCAGCCCCTCATGACGCTGCCGCAGCAGCTCCAGGTCCACCCGGGGCTTGCCGTAAAATCCGCTGAGAAAAGCCTGGCTCACCAGCAGGCAGAGGTTTTCATAGCCGGTCTGGTTTTCACAGAGCAGCACCAGATGGTACGGGTCGTTGTCCACGCCGTAGATCCGATCCGCCATGCCCCGCCGGGCCACATAGACCTCACAGCCGATGATGGGCTTGATCCCCGCGGCCTTGGCGGCCTTGTAAAAATCGATACAGCCGTACATCACCCCATGGTCGGTGATGGCCACGGCCTCCTGGCCCAGCTCCTTCACCCGCTCCATCATGGAGCCGACGCGACAGGCCCCGTCCAAAAGGCTGTACTCTGTATGGACGTGGAGGTGGACAAAACTCATGTAGAAACCTCCTTCCCTTCCTCCGCCAGCTCCGTCAGCCGGCGGAGCCGGTGGCTCATGGCGCTCTTGGTAATGGGCGGCTCCATCATTTCCGCCAGCTCCGTCAGGGACGCCTCAGGATGGGCCTCCCGGGCCAGGGCGGCAAACCGGAGCTTGTCCGGCAGGCTGTCCAGCAGGCCCCGGCTACGCAAAAATCGAATGGCCTCGCACTGCTCCTGGGCCGCCTCCACCACCTTGGTGGTGTTGGCGTCGTCACAGTTGCAGCGGCGGTTGACCTTGTTGTTCAGTTCCTTCTCCAGCCGGGCCTCCATGATCCCCATGGCCGCTACCGGCGCGCCCAAATAGGTCAGGAAGTCGGCGATCCGCTCGCTCTGCTTGAGATAGAGCACCTGGCCGCCGCCCCGGGCGGCGGTCTTGGGATAAAAGCCCATGACCTCCTCCATCAAAGCGTAGGTCTCCCGGCAAACGCTTTGATGGGTGGTGGCCAGCTCCAGATGGTAGCCCTTGGCCGGGTCCGTCACCGAACCTCCCGCCAGAAAGGCCCCCCGAAGGAAGGAGGCCTTGCAGCAGTCCTCCTCCACCACCGGCAGGTTGACATGGAGGGCCAGGGTGTCCGCCGGGCTGAAGCCAAACTGACCCATGATCAGCCGGATTTTCTCCGGCGCGGTGATCTGGAAAACCAGCTTCCCCGCGCCGTCCTTTTCCGGGGCCTGGTCAAAGGCCACGGAAAAGGCCCGCTTAAAGAGCTTCGGCAGCCGCTGGGCAAATTCCCGGCTTTCGGTAATGATCCTTACCCCCGCGGGGCCGAAGCTGTTGCAGAAGAGCAGCACTCCAAAGCACTCCGCCCGGGCGCAGCACTGCCGTTGCACATTGTTCCGGCACAGCTCCGCTTTGACGCTGCCGGAAAAGGAGGATGCCATGGTGTTCGCCTTCTTTCTTTTCACCAGAGCCGGATCTCCGGCTCCAGCGTGATTCCACTGTTCTCATACACCCGTTCCGTCACCTGGCGCAGCAGCTCCTTCACCTGTTCGGCGGTAGCGGAGCCCCGGTTGATCACAAAACCGGCGTGTTTTTCCGAAACCTGGGCGTCCCCGATCCGGAAGCCCTTCAATCCCGCCCCATCGATCAGGGCGGCGGCGTACCCCTCCCGGGGCCGCTTGAAGGCCGACCCGGCGGAGGGATATTCCAGCGGTTGAGAGGCACGGCGCCTGGCCGCCAGCTCCCGCATTCTCTCGCGAATCCGCTCTTCCGGGGCGGGCGTCAAGGCAAATTCGGCGCTGACCACGATCTGCGTAAGCTCCTGCATCCGGCTGTGCCGGTAGGAAAAGGAAAGCTCCTCCCGGGAATAGCGATGGGTCCGCCCCTGGAAATCCAGGGTGATCACCTCCGTACAGACCTGGCCGATCTCCCCGCCGTAGGCACCGGCGTTCATATACACGCCGCCCCCTACGGTGCCGGGGATGCCGTGGGCAAATTCCAAACCGGTCAGGCCCAACTTGGCCGCGAAATCCGCCGCACGGGCCAGGGACAGCCCCGCCCCGAAACGGACGCACCCGGCCCCCAGATCCTCCGCGCCGCACAGCCCCCGCAGGCAGATCACGACGCCCTGAATTCCCTCGTCCGGGGCCAGGACATTGGTCCCCGCCCCCAGGATGGCCGGGGCCGCTCCCAGCGCCTCACAGGCCGCCAGAAGGGTCTTCAGCTCCTCCGGATCTTTTGGCAGAGCCAGCGCCTCCGCCGGCCCGCCGATGCGAAAGGAGGTGTACTTGGCCAGCGGCTCGGAAAAACGGATCTCGATCCCGGGGGCAAGCCGGGAAAATGCCTGCTGAAACGCCGTCATAAAATCCTCCCTGGAAGAAAATGGGGCCCGTCGGGCCGGGGGTACAGTTAAAAATAGTATATCACATCTGCCTCCAAGATGCAATTCTTCCCCCATCTTTTTTTCTTCCCCCCTTGAAATCCCTCCGCCGGGGGACTATAATGGAAACAAGAACCCATCGAAAGGAGCTTCGCTATGAATTACAAATTGATCTGTTTGATTTTAATGGGCCTGATCTTGTGCTATGATCTGTTCGTCCGCTATCTCAGCTACAAGTCCAAGGACAACCCCATTCCCGACAACGTCAAGGACCTGTACGACGGCGAGACCTACGCCAAGTGGAGCGCCTATCACAAGGAGACCTGCCAGGTGGCCATTTTCGCCACCTTCTTCAACGACTGCGTGTACATTGCCCTGATCGCCTTCAACGTCATGCCCCTGGTGGCCGTGGGCGGGAACCCGTATTTCGGCATGATGAGCGTTTTGGGCGTCTTCGTGCTGATCGACACCGTTCTCGGCGGGATTTTCAACTACATTTTTGACATGAAGATCGACGAAAAGTACGGCTTCAACAAAATGACCCTGAAAACCTTCTTTGCCGACCAGATCAAATCCTTCCTGATCACCCTGGTGCTCCTGTTCGCCCTGATGAGCCTGTTTATCCTCATCTACGAGGCCCTGGGCGACTGGATCCTGCTGCTGTTCTCCGGAGTGATGGTGGCGTTCCTCTTCGCGGTCATGTTCCTGGCACCGGTCTTTTCCAAGCTGTTCAATAAATTCACCCCTCTGGAGGAGGGGGAGCTGCGGACCAAGCTCACCGCCCTGCTGGAAAAATACGGCTACCACGTGAAGGAGATCCAGGTCATGGACGCCTCCAAGCGGACCACCAAGGCCAACGCCTATTTTTCCGGTCTGGGCAAGACCAAGACCATTGTTTTGTATGACACTCTGATCGCCGCCATGACGCCGGATGAGATTGTGGCGGTCTTTGCCCACGAGCTGGGCCACGGGCTCCACAAGGACACCCTGAAAAACAGCGTCATCGGCATTGTCCAGATGCTTCTGATCGTGGTCCTGGCCTGGGCCACGGTGCGGACCGAGGCCATCTACCCGGACTTTGGCTTTGCAGGCCGGAATTACGGCTTCGCGCTGCTGCTGGTGATGCTGGTGGAGTCCCAGATCGTCATGCCTCTGTTCTCTATCCTGGCCGGGGCAGTGTCCCGGAGGGCTGAGTATCGGGCCGACGCCCAGGCGGTCCAGGAGGGCTATGGCGAGGCCCTGATCTCGGGTCTGAAAAAGCTGTCCAAGGAAAATCTGGCGGACCTGGCCCCCTCCAAGTGGGAGGTCCTTCTGACCTACGACCATCCGCCCCTGAGCCAGCGGATTGCCGCCATCGAAAAGGAAATGAAAAAATAAACATTGCCGCCGGACCCAACGGGTCCGGCGGCACAGCTTATTTCCTTCGAATTGGGTGGCGGATCACGGTTTTCCACCGCTCCGGGGGCAGCTTCCGCACGTCAGAGAGGTAGATTTCATGGTGGAGCCGGGTGGAGGTGAAGTCGTTTTCATAGCCCCGCTCCCGGAGAAACTCATCCATTTTCGCCACGCTTTCCGGCTCCCGGTCAAAGGGGCCCACATGGAGCATCTGGACGCATAGACCTTCCTCCAGGGACAGAAATTCCACCGGAGAAAAGTTTGGCCTTGGGCAGGTAAAATTCCCGGTACTCTTTCTTGAAATCAAAAGCCATGGCGCCCTCCTAGAGGATCGTGATGTAGGTGGACAGGTTTCGCTTCAACCGCTGGGCAGCTTGGATCGATTGGTTTACATAATCCTCTGAATCCTCCCCCTGCTTCCAGGCGGCGGTGACGGATTCCCCGGCGCAGACCACCGCGCCATGGCCGAAGCGGTCAAAGGCGGCGGCGCATTTCTTAGCGTTGGCGGCGGGGGCGTCGCAGCCGTCCACCAGCAGGAACAGCCGGTTATACCGGCTCCGCAGGGTTTTCAGGGCGCTCTCCGCCGGGGCCCCGACTATGGCGCCCACCTGGGAATAGCCGCAGCTGCCGAAAATGCCCTGCCCATGGCGGTCCGCCAGCTCCGCCGCCGCCTGATGGACCAGACGGGTGCCGGTCAGCAGGTCCTGGAGCTCAGACGCGGAGCGATTGGCACCCCGGATCAGCAGAAACAAGGTCTTATCCTGGCGGCAGTCCGGCAGGAAGGGCCGGATCACGTCGCTGCCCAGATAGGGCGACAGCACCAGGCCGTCCCAGTCCCAGTCCTTCAGCGCCTGGGCGGCGCAGGCGGCGTCCTGGGGGGTCAGCAGCTCCGGGGCGTCCAAGACGATGTAATAGCCCAGCTCCCGGGCGCGGGCCAGGCACTTTTTCAGCTCCTCTAAGCCCGCCGTCCCCAGCAGGGCAAAGCCCCCCAAGGAAAACCGGGCGGCGGGGATCAGATCGGTCAGGCCGGTAAGCAGCTCCCGGCAGAGGTTTCCGTAGCCCTCGGATAGCGGAAGCGCCGCCAGCGGCGGGGGCAGCTGCTCCGCCCCCGGGGAAAAGCGGATCATGGTGGGGCTTTTCAGTTTGCGAATCTTCTCCTGCAGGCGGTCGATGGACATGGCGTTGTCCCCCTCTAAAAGAATGTCAGACGCCCATTTCCGCCTTGACCTGGCGGAAGGCCTCGATGGCCCGGTCCAGGTCGGCTTTTTCATGGCCGGCGGAGATCTGGGTGCGAATCCGAGCCTTGCCCTGGGGCACCACGGGATAAGAGAAGCCCACCACATAGATGCCCTTTTCCAGCATCCGGGCGGCAAACTCCGCCGCCACCTTGGCGTCGTAGAGCATAACCACCACGATGGGGTGGCTGCCGGGAAGCACGTCGAAGCCCAGCTTTTCCAGCTTTTCCCGGAAATAGGCGGTGTTGGCGTGGACCTTGTCCCGCAGCTCCGTGGAGGACGTGAGCAGCTCGATGGTCTTTAAGGACGCGGCGCAGATGGCCGGGGCCAGGGTGTTGGAAAACAGGTAGGGGCGGCTGCGTTGCCGCAGCAGGGCCACGATCTCCTTGCTTGCCGCTGTGTAGCCGCCGGAGGCGCCGCCCAGGGCCTTGCCGAAGGTGCCGGTGAGGATGTCCACCCGGCCCTGGACCCCGCAGAATTCCGGCGTGCCCCGGCCGGTATCGCCCATGAAGCCCACGGCGTGGCTGTCGTCCACCATCACCAGGGCGTCGTATTCCTCCGCCAGGTCGCAGATCCCGGGCAGGTTGGCGATATAGCCGTCCATGGAGAAGACCCCGTCGGTGGCGATGAGCTTGACCTTGCAGCCCGCCGCTTGAGCGGCCTCCAGCTTGGAGCGCAGGTCTTCCATATTGTTGTTTTTATAGCGGAAGCGCTTGGCCTTGCACAGCCGCACGCCGTCGATGATGGAGGCGTGGTTCAGCTCGTCGGAGATCACCGCGTCCTCCGGCCCCAGCAGGGTCTCGAACAGGCCACCGTTGGCGTCAAAGCAGGAGGAATAGAGAATGGCGTCCTCCATGCCCAAAAATTCCGCCAGCTTTCCCTCCAGCTCCTTGTGGATGGCCTGGGTGCCGCAGATAAACCGGACGGAGCTGAGGCCGAAGCCCCAGGTGTCGTAGCTGTCCTTCGCCGCCTGGATGAGGGCGGGATGGTTGGAAAGGCCCAGGTAGTTGTTGGCGCACAGGTTCACCACACCCTGGGCGGCGGTGGTGTCGATGGCGGAGCGCTGGGGGGTGGTGATGATTCGCTCGTCCTTCCAGGTGCCGGCCTGGCGGATGGAGTCCAACTCCCGGCGGTATTTTTCAAGGGCAGATTTCATAGCAGCCTCCTTATGTAGTCCAGTCCAAAATCACTTTTCCCGATTCGCCGCTGTTCATGGCGGCAAATCCCTTCTCAAATTCCCGGTAGGAAAACCGGTGGGTGATCACCGGCGTCAGGTCCAGGCCGCCCTGGACCATGTAGGACATCTGGTGCCAATTGTCCATCCGGCGGCCGTAAATGCCCTGGAGAGTCAGGCCCTTGGTGATGACCCGGTTCATATCCAGGGCCACCGGCTTGTTGGAAATGCCCAGCAGGGAGATTTTTCCGCCGTTGCGCATGACGCCGATCATCTGCTGCAGGCCCGCGCCGCTGCCGGACATCTCCAGGCCAATGTCAAAGCCCTCCACCAGGCCCTGCTTGCCCATGATCTCCGTCAGCTCCTCCCGGCTCACGTTTACCGCCGCGTCCACGCCCATTTTCCGGGCCAGCTCCAGGCGGTAGTCGTTGAGATCCGTGATGACCACCCGCCGGGCCCCGGCGTATTTGCAGATCCCAGCGGCGATGATGCCGATGGGCCCCGCCCCGGTGATCAGCACATCCTCCCCCACCAGGTTCCACATCAGGGCGGTGTGGGTGGCGTTGCCGAAGGCGTCGAAAAAGGCCACCACGTCCTCCGGCAGGCTGTCCTCAATGGGGATCACGTTCCCCTGGGGGATGCACAGGTACTGGGCAAAGGCGCCGTCCCGGTCCACCCCCACGCTGGTGGTATTTTTGCACCACTGAATATCGCCGTTGTGGCAGTTGCGGCAGCGGCCGCAGGTGATGTGGCCCTCTCCGCTGACCCGCTGGCCCACGGTCAGGCCCGTGACGCCGGCGCCCAGCGCCGCCACCTCCCCCACATACTCATGGCCAATGACCATGGGGGGCTTGATATGCTCCCGGGCCCAGGGATCCCAGTTGTAGATGTGGACATCGGTGCCGCAAATGGCGGTTTTCCGGATCCGGATCAACACCTCGCCCGGCCCGGGCACGGGTATGGGGACCTGGCGCAGCTCCAACCCCGGTCCGGCTGCGGGTTTTACCAACGCGTCCATAAATCCTTTCATAGCAGCCTCCTTGTGCAAAACGGCCAGGGACAGCCGATTTTGCCCCCGGCTTATTGTAAGAATATCACATCCGGTAGAAAAATGCAAGAGGGCGCAGGGGGAAATTGGGAATTGGTTATTGACTTAAAGGGGGGATTGTGGTAAAATGCTTCCAGAATCGAAACAGAGGAGGATCGACCCATGGAACATATCAAGACCCTTGAGACCCGGGACCTTTGCAAGAGCGCCGAGAACGGCGGCTGCGGCGAATGCCAGACCTCCTGCCAGTCTGCCTGCAAGACCAGCTGCGGCATCGCCAACCAGCAGTGCGAGAATTCCGAGGAGTAAGGACCGCCCCATAAAATGCCGCCCCCGGGCGGCATTTTTCATGACCGCGACGATAGAAAGGACAAGCTATGATCCATCAATACCGCATGGGCGGGCTGAACATCGTGCTGGACACCTGCTCCGGCAGCATCCACCTGGTAGACGACGAAACCTATGAGCTGATCTCCGTTTTTGAAGCCGTCCCCCGGGTGGAGGCGGTGGCCCGGATCGCCGAAAAATTCTCCCTGCCCTCCCGGGAGGTGGAGGAGATCTACGACGCCCTTCTTTCCCTGAAGGAGGCCGGGAAGCTCTTCACTCCCGACCGCTTCGCCCCCATGGCGGGGACGCTGAAGGCCAAGACCGGCGGGGTCGTGAAGGCCCTGTGCCTCCATGTAGCCCACAGCTGCAACCTCAACTGCTCCTACTGCTTCGCCAGCCAGGGAAAGTACCACGGGCAGCGGGCTCTCATGTCCTTCGAGGTGGGAAAGCAAGCCCTGGAATTTCTGATCGTCCACTCCGGCAGCCGGAAAAATCTGGAGGTGGACTTCTTCGGCGGGGAGCCGCTGATGAATTTCGGCGTAGTGAAGGAGCTGGTGGCCTACGCCCGGCGGCGGGAGCGGGAGACCGGCAAGCGCTTCCGCTTCACCCTCACCACCAACGGAATGCTCATCGACGACGAGGTCATTGACTTTGCCAACCGGGAAATGCACAACGTGGTGCTGAGTCTGGACGGGCGGAAGGAGGTCCACGACCGGTTCCGGGTGGACTACGCCGGGAAGGGCTCCTGGGAGCGGATCGTCCCCAAGTTCCAGAAGCTGGTGGCCGCCCGGGGAGGCAAGAGCTACTATATGCGGGGCACCTTCACCCATCAGAACCCGGATTTTTTGAAGGACATCCAAACCATGCTGGACCTGGGCTTTACCGAACTGAGCATGGAGCCGGTGGTCTGCGCCCCCGGGGACCCTATGGCCCTGACGGAGGAGGATCTGCCCATCGTTTTGCGGCAGTATGAGGATCTGGCGGCGCTGATGCTCCAGCGGCGGCGGGAGGGGCGGCCCTTCACCTTCTACCACTACATGATCGACCTGAAGGGCGGGCCCTGCATCTATAAGCGCATCTCCGGCTGCGGCTCCGGCACGGAGTACCTGGCCGTCACCCCCTGGGGAGATCTGTACCCCTGCCACCAATTTGTGGGAGAGGAGCGGTTCCGCCTGGGAGATATTTGGAGCGGCGTCACCAATACCGCCGTCCAGTCGGAATTTGCCGCCTGCAACGTTTACGCCCGCCCGGAGTGCGCTGATTGCTGGGCCAAGCTCTACTGCGCCGGCGGCTGCGCCGCCAACGCCTACCACGCTTCCGGGAAAATTCAAGGCATTTACCCCTACGGCTGTGAGCTGTTCAAAAAACGGATGGAGTGCGCCATCTATTTGGAGGCGGCCAAGGCCGCGGAGCAGCCATGAGCCGGACGCCCCTGTGCGATTTTGTTGCCCGCTACGCGAAGGCTTCTCCCCTGCGGCTCCATGTGCCGGGGCACAAGGGCGCGGCGGCGCTGGGCCCCGAGGCTCTGGACATCACGGAGATCCCCGGTGCGGACGTGCTGTACCACGCCCGGGGAGTTCTGGCGGAGAGTCAGGCCATCGCCGCTTCTCTCTTTGGGGCGGGGCGGACGGTGTATTCCACTGAAGGGTCCAGCCTGTGCATCCGGGCCATGGGGTATCTGGCCCTGCAATACGCCCGGGAAACCGGGAAAAGGCCCCGGGTTTTAGCCGGGCGGAACGCCCACAAGAGCTTTCTCTCCGCCGCCGCCCTGCTGGACCTGAAGGTGGACTGGCTCTATGGGGAGAATCTGCTCTCCTGCGCCGTCACGGCGGAGGAGCTGGCGGAGGCGCTGGATGAACATCCGGCGGCTGCGGTCTATCTGACCAGCCCGGACTATTTGGGAAATCAGGTAGACCTAAAGCCCCTGGCCCGGGTCTGCCACGACCGGGGGGCCCTGCTGCTGGTGGACAACGCC
>CANQXH010000017.1 GCA_947627745.1 uncultured Oscillospiraceae bacterium | reverse complement strand
TGGGTCACATAGATAAAGGTCGTATTGATCCGTTCCCGCAGCTTGATGATCTCCGCCCGCATCTGGTTCCGCAGCTTGGCGTCCAGGTTGGAAAGGGGCTCGTCCATCAGCATGACGGAGGGGTTCCGGACGATGGCCCGGCCAATGGCTACCCGCTGCCGCTGGCCGCCGGACAGGGCCTTGGGCTTCCGGCCCAGGTACTGGGTGATGTCCAGAATCTCGGCGGCTTCCTTCACCTTCTTGTCGATCTCCGCCTTGGGGGTGTGGCGGAGCTTCAGAGCAAAGGCCATGTTGTCATACACGGTCATGTGGGGATACAGGGCGTAGTTCTGGAACACCATGGCGATGTCCCGATCCTTGGGGGCCACGTCGTTGACGAGCCGATCGCCGATGTACAGCTCGCCCTCGGAAATCTCCTCCAGACCGGCGATCATCCGTAATGTGGTGGACTTGCCGCAGCCGGAGGGGCCGACCAGGACGATAAATTCCTTGTCCTGGATCTCCAGATTGAATTCCTGGACGGCTACCACGCCCTTGTCCGTGACCTGGAGATTGACCTTCTTCTCCTCCGGCTCGTCGCCCTTCTTCTTTTTCTTCTTCTTGGTGTCGTCGCCGCTGAACGGGTAGATCTTCTTGATGTTCTTCAGGGTCAATGTTGCCATACTTTCCGACTCTGAACGTACTGAATCCTCAATGTACGTTCTCGCAGCCGCCGATGAATAAAGCGGCACTGCATTACGGCAGGTCTCCACACTGCCGCACCGCGAGTCAAGCGGTATTTTTATATTCCTCCTTTTTTGGCGGAATGTGCCTATTATGTGGAGTAGGCATACTCCACCGAGATAGGCTCATTATATCATAGGATCGGAATTGGCGCAAGTGTCGAAAAAGTGAATGTATTTGCATATAATTTGGGCAATTTGCTCATCCCAGGGAGATGCAGCTGTCCCAGAAGCCCAGGGTGCAGGAGTAATACTTGGCCATGGCCTCCTCCAGGTACAACGCGTCCTTTACCCCGGCGGTCTCGTAGCAGGAGTGCATGGCCAGCTGGGGCAGGCCGATGTCCGCCGTGGCCACGCTGACATGGTTCAGGGAGATCCGTCCCAGGGTGTAGCCGCCGGAGATATCCGGGCGGTTATAGTAGGTCTGTGTGGGCACGTCCGCCATATGGCAGACCTTCCGGAAAATGGCGGCGGAAAGGCCGTCGGTAGTGTACCGCTGGCCGGCGTTGAATTTCAGCACGATGCCGCCGTTGAGCACCGGCGCGTTGGCCGGGTCGGCGTACTCCGGGTGGTTGGGATGGACGGCGTGGGCGTTGTCCGCCGAGACCATGAAGGACTGGGCCAGCATCCGCCGGGGGTTGACCCCCAGGCCCTTGCTGATCCGCTCCAGGGTACCCTCCAGCAGCTCCGAATCCGCGCCCTGGGCGGTGCAGGAGCCCACCTCCTCGCTGTCAAAGACGCACAGCACCGGCACGCTGCCGCTGTCCGCCGCGTTCAGGAAGCCCTGAGTGCAGCACCAGGCGCACTCCAGGTCGTCCAGGGCCTGGGAAGAGATAAACTCCTCCTCCATGCCCCAGACCGTGGGCTTCTGGCGGACGTAGAGGTACAGATCGTGGCCCAGCACCGGGCCGCCGGCGGTCTGCTCCAGCAGCCGCTGAAAGGCGCCGGCGGTGCCCTTATCCCCCATCAGGGGCGGGGTATCCACCGCCAGGTTCCAGACGTAGCCGTCGTTGGCCTTTCGGTTCATGTGGATCGCCACGTTGGGGATCAGCAGCAGGTCCCGGTCGATGTCCACCAGCCGGCCCTCGATGCCCTCGGGGGTCTGGATCAGAGCCCGGCCCGCCAGGGACAGCGGCCGGTCCAGCCAGGGGGCGATCAGCAGCCCGCCGTATTTTTCCACGGCAAGGCGGGTGTAATTGCCCACCAGCTCCCCGTTTTCCTTCACCTTTAAGGTGGGCCGGTCGGAGTGGCTGGCGCTCATCAGAAAGCCCCTGGGGTTCCCGGTGGGGGTGCGGAAGGCAACAAGGCTGGTGCTGTTCCGGGTCAGGAAATACTTCCCGCCGGGGGCGATATCCCAGTCCTCCTCCTCCGCCAGGCGGGTATAGCCCGCTTTGGTCAGCTCCCGGACCAACAGATCGATGGCGTGATAGGCACTGTGGGCAGCGCCCAGGTAATTCAGCAGACCAACAGTTCTCTTATCCACGGCCACCCTCCACCAGCGCGCAGAACAGGTCGATCTGCTCCGCGATGGTATCCAGGGCGCCCCGCCAGAAGCGCCCGTCCGTCAGATCGATGCCGGCCACCTGGGCGGCGTCCTCCACGGAGGCCACAGGGGTGGTGTGGAGCAGCCGCTTGTACTTGGGCACAAAGGCGGCGCCCTCCTTTTCGTACTGAGCGTACAGGCCCCGGGCGAACAGCGCGCCGAAGGCATAGGGGAAGTTATAGAAGGTGGGGCCGTAGTAGTGGCTCTTGCACACCCACATATAGGGGTGCAGGCAGCTGTGATCCAGGCCGTCGCCGTAGGACTGCTTCTGGGCGGTTAACATAAAATCGCAGAGAGTGGGGGCGTGCATAAACCGCTCCTCCCGGTTCTCAAACACCATGGTCTCAAAGCGGTAGCGGGAATAGATGTCGCAGATCACCTGGGTGGCGTCCTGGAGCTGGGACTCGATCAGGTTCAGCTTCTCCGCATCGTCCTTGGCCGCCTGGATCGCGGAGGCCATGACCACGCACTCGTTGAAGGTGGAGGCGGTCTCCGCCACGGGCATGGAATAGCCGTGGTTCATGGGCCGGTGGTCCCGGATGCACTGGTTGTGGAAGGCGTGGCCCAGCTCATGGGCCAAGGTGACCACGTCGGTGAACATCCCGTCGAAATTGGTCAGGATCCGGCTCTCCCCCAGGCACTCCACGCTGGCGCAGAAGGCCCCGCCGGCCTTGCCGTCCCGGGGATAGAAATCGATCCAGGCGTTGTCGAAGGCCCGGGCCACCATGTCGGACAGCTCCTGGTCAAACCCGGCGAAGAGATTTACCAGATAATCCCGGGCGTCCTGGGCGGTAAAGGTGGTGGAGGCGGCGCCCACGGGAGCGAACAGATCATACCAGGGCAGGCCGTTTTCGTGGCCCAGAGCCTTGGCCTTGGTCTTCAGGTACTTCCAGAATTGGGGCAGGTACTCGTCGATGGCAGAGAACATGGCGTCCAGGGTCTCCCGCTTCATGTGGGCGTGCTTTAAGGTCCGCTCCAGGGGGGAGGCGTAGCCCCGGAGCTGGCAGTCGGAGATGGTTTCCAGCTTGATGGAGTTCAGGGCATAGGCCACCGGGTCGGCGATCCGCTCGTAGCAGGCGATCTCCGCCTCGTAGGCGTCCTTCCGCACCTGGGGATCCGGGTCGTAAGCCAGATTCCGAATGGCGGAGAGGTTGGTCCGCTTCCCCCGGTAGGTCACCGGCACGGTGCTGGTCAGATACTGCTGCAGGTCGCTCCAGGCGTCACCGCCGGACATGCCCAGCTTGGCGGCGATCTCCTCGCCCCGGCCGGGCAGCAGATAGGCGCTGCTTTGTGCCAGGTTGGAAAAGCGGTAGGCATAGTCCTTCAGCTCCGGGTCGCTGCCCACAATATCCATCAGGTCGGGCAGCTTTCCGGCCCAGTCCTGGTAGGCGGCCCGGGGGCCCGCCAAGCCGCTGAACAGCTGCATGATCCGGCCCATCTGAGATCCGGCCTCCGGATCCTTGGTATTGGCGGACTGGCGCAGGGAGGCATAGCCCGCCATTTTCCCCACCACGGCGGAGATCTTTTCCTCCAGGGCCACGCCCTCCCGGAGAGCCTGGGCGGGCGCCCGCTCCGGCAGGCCCGCCGCGAAGGCGGCGAACTGGGCGATCAAAGCCTTGGCGGTTTCATAATCCCGGGCGAAAGCAGGGTCGTCAAAGCCATGGTAAATCGGTTCCAAATTCCATACATCGTTCATAGCGAATCGCTCCTTTCAAAAAGACGTACCTATTCTACAACAGCGGCAAGGTTTCGTCAACTGGCCCGGTTTGATTTTTCCGGTTCTCCCTACTTTTCGACATTTTTCGACGTTTCTTGTAGAATTTCCGTGGATTTTGTCTGAAAACCAAACTTTTTCCCGAACGATTGTTTAGGTTTTTCCTTGAAAAAAGTGTTTTCTTATGCTAAATTATATTTGTCGCAGCCCGGTGGCGCGCCACGGGCACGGGGAGAAATTTCATATGTCAGGAGAGGATGTTATGGACAACTGTACAACCGTGATCATTGCGGACAATACGGAAGAATTCTGCGCCGGTCTGACCGCCGAGCTGCAACGTGCCGGCGGCTTCCAGGTCCTGGGGACAGCGGGGGATGGGGAGCAGGCCATCCGCATGGTCTCCGAGCGGAAGCCGGACGTGCTGGTGCTGGATCTGATGCTTCCCAAGCGGGACGGGATTAGCGTGCTCAAGGCCATTTCCGGCATGGAGCACCGGCCGGTCACCCTGGCCACCTCCGGCTTCGTGACGGAGTATGTGGCCTCCGCCGCCGCAAATCTGGGGGCAAGATATCTGATGCTCAAGCCCTGCGATATGACCGCGCTGGTGGAACGACTGGAAGAGATCCGGGGTGGGGAGAACCGCCGGACCACTCTGAGCCGCCGCCCGGACAAGGCCAGCATCGAGACCATGGTCACCAACATCATCCATGAGATCGGCGTGCCCGCCCACATCAAGGGCTATCAATATCTGAGGGAGGCCATCATCATTGCCGTGGGGGATATGGACGTGATCAACGCCATCACCAAGGTCCTCTATCCCCAGGTGGCAAAGACCTTCGCCACCACCCCGTCCCGGGTGGAGCGGGCCATCCGCCACGCCATCGAGGTGGCCTGGGACCGGGGAGATCTGGACACCTTGCAGCGGTTCTTCGGCTACACCGTGTCCAACACCAAGGGAAAGCCCACCAATTCCGAGTTCATCGCTTTGATCGCGGACAAGCTGCAGCTGCAGCTGAAAAGCGCGGACGCGGCCCAGCTGTAAATCCGCCGCCGTTTCGGGGGCCCTTCCGGCCCCCTCCCCCGGGAAGCGGTACGTCCCGCCTCCGGCGTCCAGCCGGCGGCCCCCAAGGGGCGGCTGGGCGCGGGAGACGGGACGCATCGGTTTTTCCCGGTTTTTTCTCCCGGATCGTCCATGGAAATGCCGGGAAATGGAATTGACACAGGCGGTTTTTTCCGTTATAATGAAGGAGAAATATGGGCAGGCTGACTAAATTCCCCGTTCTCTGCCCGGCGGATTTTATTTGTTTCTCTCAAATCATTACATAACAGGAGGAGATCGCATGAACGAATTGCAGCAGAAAATCAGTCAAATCGGCGTGGTTCCGGTGATCAAGCTGAACCATCCCACCCGGGACGCCGCGCCTCTGGCCAAAGCCCTGATCGAAGGCGGCGTGCCGGTTGCGGAGGTCACCTTCCGGGCCGCCGGCGCGGCCGACGCCATCCGCATCATGTCCGAGAACTTCCCGGAGATGCTGGTGGGCGCGGGAACCGTCCTCACCACCAAGCAGGTGGACGAGGCCCTGGACGCCGGTGCCAAATTCATCGTCACCCCCGGCCTGGATCCGGACATCGTCCGCTACTGCCAGGAAAAGGGCGTCACCATCTTCCCCGGCTGCACCACTCCCACCGACTACCACACCGCCTATAAGCTGGGCCTGGAGGTCCTGAAATTCTTCCCCGCCGAGCAGTCCGGCGGCCTGGCCAAGATCAAGGCCATGTCCGCGCCCTTCCCCATGTTTAAGGTCATGCCCACCGGCGGCATCAGCCTGAAGAATCTGGCGGACTACGCCGCCAGCCCCGTAATCTGCGCCTGCGGCGGCAGCTACATGGTCACCGCGGACCTGATCGAGAACGGCGAATGGGACAAGATCACCAAGCTGTGCGAAAAATCCGTGGAGATCGTTAAGGAGGCCAGACAGAAATGAGAGTCATCACCTTTGGCGAGCTGATGGTTCGGCTCCAGCCCTACAACTACGAGCGCTTTGTCCAGGCGGATCACCTGGAATTCTCCTTCGGCGGCGGCGAGGCCAATGTGGCCGTGTCCCTGGCCAATTACGGTCTGGACGCCGCCTTCGTCACCAAGCTCCCCGCCCACGCCATCGGCCAGGCGGCGGTGAACAGCCTCCGGCGCTACGGCGTGGACACCTCCCTGATCACCCGGGGCGGCGACCGGGTCGGTATCTACTACAATGAAAAGGGCGCCTCCCAGCGGGGCTCCGTGTGCATCTACGACCGGGCCCACTCCGCCATCCAGGAGGCCTCTCGGGAGGACTTCGACTGGGACGCCATCTTTAAGGGCGCGGACTGGTTCCACTTCACCGGCATCACCCCGGCCCTGGGGCCCAACGTGGTGGAGATCTGCAAGGACGCCTGCAAGGCCGCCAAGGCCCACGGGGTGAAGATCTCCTGCGACCTGAACTACCGGGGCAAGCTCTGGACCCGGGATCAGGCCCGGGCCGCCATGACCGAGCTGTGCCAGTATGTGGACGTGTGCATCTCCAACGAGGAGGACGCCAAGGACGTGTTCGGCATCGAGGCGGAACACACCGACATCTACGGCGGCAGCCTGAACCGGGAGGGCTACAAGAGCGTGGCCAAGCAGCTGGCGGACAAGTTTGGCTTTGAGAAGGTGGCCATCACCCTGCGGGAGAGCCACTCCGCCTTCGACAACGGCTGGAGCGCCATGCTCTACGACGTGGCCTCCGGGGAGTACTGCTTCTCCAAGAAGTACGACCTGCACATCATCGACCGGGTCGGCGGCGGCGACTCCTTCGGCGGCGGCCTGATTTACAGTCTGCTCACCGGCAAGTCCACCCAGGCGGCGGTGGAATTCGCCGTGGCGGCCTCCGCGCTGAAGCACTCCATCGAGGGCGACTACAACATGGTCACCGTTCCCGAGGTGGAAAAGCTGGCCGGGGGCGACGGCTCCGGCCGGATCCAGCGGTAAATTTGCGTTTTTTTCAGGCCCCGGCCCCAAAGGCCGGGGCCTTTTTCAGAAAAAACGAAAAATCACTAAATTGGGCATTGAAATCCTGCGGGCGTTCGTGTATAATGTCATTATTATGGCATGGAATGCCGCAGCAAGGAGGCCAGCGCCTCTTGAAAGGAGTTAAACTATGTACACAGCAAACGCCATTCGCAATATCTGCCTGCTCGGGCACAGCGGCAGCGGCAAAACAGCCCTGACGGAGAGCTTGCTCTACATGACCGGCGCCATTGATCGCATCGGCAAGAATGCCGACGGCAACACCACCTGCGACTACGATCCCGAGGAGATCCGCCGGAACATCTCCATCTCCGCCGCCCTGGCCCCCCTGTCCTATCAGGGCATGAAGATCAACGTCCTGGACGCCCCCGGCGGCTTCGATTTCAGCGGCGCCGTGATGGAGGCCCTGGAGGCCGCCGACGCCGCCATTCTGGTCTGCTCCGCCAAGGACGGGATCACCGTAGGCCTGGAAAAGGCATGGAAATACTGCGAAGCCCGGAAAATGCCCCGGTTCATCTATGTCTCCAAGGTTGACGAGGAGAACTCTGACTTCTCCGCCACCCTCTCTTCCCTTCAGGAAAAGTACGGCACCCGGGTGTCCCCCCTGGTGGTCCCCATCCTGAACGGGGCCAAGAAGGTCACCGGCGTCATCGATATTCTCCAGGGCAAGGCCTACCAGATGGAGAAAAATAAGCAAGTAGAGATCCCGGTTCCCGGCGACCAGGCGGGTGAGATCGAGGAGATCACCGACGCGCTGAAGGAAGCCGTGGCCGAGACCAGCGAGGAGTTCATGGAGAAATTCTTCGGCGGCGAGGACTTCACCCCCGAGGAAATGGCCCAGGGTATGCACAAGGGCGTTCTGGAGGGCATCCTGGTGCCCGTGCTCTGCGGCTCCGCCATGAACTGCCTGGGCACCCTGCCCCTGCTGGAAAAGATCGTCTCCCTGCTGCCCGATCCCACGGAAAAGGAGTCCGTGAAGGTCACCGCCGGGGACGCTGAAACCACCCTCAAGATCGATCCCAACGGCCCCGCCGTCGCTTTCGTGTTCAAGACCGTGTCCGACCAGTACGGCAAGTACAGCTTTGTGAAGGTCCTGTCCGGCACCGTCACCTCCGACACTCCCATGGTCAATTCCCGCACCGGCGACAATGAAAAGCTGGGAAGGCTCTACACCATGTGTGGCAAGAAGAGTACCGAGGTCAAGGAGCTGTGCTGCGGCGACATCGGCGCCATCGGCAAGATGGACCGGGTCAAGACCGGGGACACCCTGTGCGACCCCAAGAATGTGGTGGCCAAGCCCCCCATTCCCTACGCCGAGCCCTGCTACTCCATGGCCATCGCCCCCAAGACCAAGGGCCAGGACGAGAAGGTGGCCGCCGGTCTGAACCGGCTCAACGAGGAGGATCCCTCCTTCTCCGTCAGCAACAACGCCGAGACCCATCAGCTGGTGGTCTCCGGCGCCGGCGACCAGCAGCTGGACGTGCTGGTGTCCAAGCTCAAGACCCGCTTCGGCGTGGAAGCGGTGCTGTCTCCGGCCAAGGTGGCCTACCGGGAGCGGATCAAGAAGAAGGTGGAGGCCCACGGCCGCCACAAGAAGCAGACCGGCGGCTCCGGCCAGTTCGGCGACGTGTGGATTCGCTTCGAGCCTCAGGAGGAGCAGGAGGAAATGATCTTCGCGGAGGAGGTCTTCGGCGGCTCCGTGCCCAAGAACTTCTATCCCGCCGTGGAAAAGGGCCTGCGGGAAGCGGTCCAAAAGGGCCCCCTGGCGGGCTATCCCCTGGTGAACCTGAAGGCCACGCTGTACGACGGCTCCTACCACCCTGTGGACTCCAACGAAGTGGCCTTTAAGACCGCCGCCAACCTGGCATACAAGGAAGGCATCCCCAACGCCAACCCCACCCTCCTGGAGCCCATCGCCTCTTTGAAGGTGACCGTTCCCTCCGACAACATGGGCGACGCCATCGGCGACCTGAACAAGCGCCGGGGCCGGGTCATGGGCATGGAGCATGACAGCGAGGGCAACGCCATCGTGGAGGCTGAGGTCCCCATGGCCGAGATGGGCAGCTACGCCATCGACCTCAGGGCCATGACTCAGGCCCGGGGCTCCTTCACCATGAAATTCGAGCGCTACGAGGAAGTGCCCAAGATCAACCAGGCCAAGATCATCGAGGCCGCCAAGAAGGAAGAGGAATAAAGCTGCCCCGGCAGCCGAATTTGGCTTTCTGAAAACCGATCCCGCCTGCCCTTATGGGGCAGGCGGATCTTTTAAAATTAAATGTTGACAAATAAACATTCTAGCATTATAATCCTCTTACATTCCGATCAAAAGAAGGGGTTTCCCATGTCCGTGCAATTCATCATCGATTCCGCCGCCGATTATACGCTCCATGAGGCGCAAGAGCGGTGGATCACGCTGCTTCCCATGACCATTATTTTCGGGAAGGAGGTCTACCTGGACCGGGTAGAGCTGACGGTGGAGCAGTTTTACGAGAAGCTCATCGAGTCCGACCGGCTCCCCACCACCTGTCAGATCCCCCCGGCGTCCTTTTCCGACGCCTTTTCCCAGGCCGTGGCCCAGGGGGATACGGTGGTGGCGGTGACCATCTCCTCCAAGCTCTCCGGCACCTATCAGAACGCGGCCCTGGCCGCCCAGGATTTTCCGGGGAAGGTGTTCGTGGTGGACAGCCTCAACGCTACATTAGGGGAGCGAATCCTCATCGAGTACGGCCTGCGGCTCCGGGACCAGAGGCTGGAGGCCCGGGAAATCGCCCAGGAACTGACGGAAAAGCGTGAAAAGATCCATCTTTTGGCGCTGCTGGACACCCTGGAATATCTGAAAAAGGGCGGCCGCATCTCTCCCGCCACCGCCCTGGCCGGGACCCTGCTCTCAATCAAGCCCGTGGTCACGGTGGAAAACGGCGAGGTTGCCATGGCTGGCAAGGCCCGGGGCTCCCGGCAGGGCAACAATCTGCTGCGGCAGCTCATTGAAAAATGCGGCGGCGTCAATTTTGAGATGCCCTACTGCCTAGCCTACACCGGACTATCCGACTACCTGCTGCAAAAGTACATCGCCGACAGCGCCGAGCTGTGGCAGGGCCGGACGGACCGGCTGCCCATCGCGGCGGTGGGGGCCACCGTGGGGACCCATGTGGGGCCGGGAGCGGTAGCGGTGGCGTTTTTCTCGGCGTGAAAGGAGCGCCCACCGGCCCTCCCCTGCCCTCCGCCTGTTTTGGATTGATTAAAACGCGCTTTTCCCTGTCGGAAAAGCGCGTTTTTCCGTGCGAGACGCAGATTTCCTTTGACACTCCTCCGTTCCTGTGATACAATAGGAAAAGTTTTGGGGAAAGGAGGGCGTTCCGTGCTGCCGGAGGCGTTCTTGAAGCGGATGGAGGCCCAGCTGGGGCCGGAATATCCCGCGTTCCTGGCAAGCCTGGAGCGGCCCAGGGCCGTTGCCCTGCGGCTCCATCCCCGAAAAAGGCCCGCCAAGCCCCTCCCCTTTCTAGGCGGCCCGGTACCCTGGGAGCCCCTGGGATTTTATTTTGATTCCCAGGCCCGTCCCGGACTGCACCCTTATCACGAGGCGGGCGTATATTATTTACAGGAGGCCAGCGCTATGGCCCCGGTGGCCCTGCTGGACCCCCAGCCCGGCGAGCGGGTACTGGATCTTTGCGCCGCGCCCGGGGGGAAGGCCACCCAGATCGCCGGGCGGATGGAGGGCCGGGGTCTTCTAGTTGCCAACGAGATCCATCCGAAGCGGGCCGCTGTGCTGAGCCGGAACGTGGAACGGATGGGCGTCCCCAACGCCCTGGTGACCAGTGAATCCCCCCAGAAGCTGGCCGCCCGGCTGCCCGGATTTTTCCACCGGGTGCTGGTGGACGCTCCCTGCTCGGGAGAGGGGATGTTCCGCAAGGAGGAGGCGGCGGTAACGGACTGGAGTCCGGAGACCGTGGCCATGTGCGCCCGGCGGCAGCGGGAAATTCTGGACCGCGCCGCCGCCCTGGTAGCCCCCGGCGGGCGGCTGGTCTACTCCACCTGCACCTTTGCTTCCGAAGAAGATGAGCAAATCGCGGAATGGTTTTTGGAAACCCACCCCGCTTTTGCCCCCGAGCCTGTAAAGGCCCCCTGGTTTGCCTCCGGATCTCCGGGGACCTACCGGCTCTGGCCTCACAAGCTGCTGGGAGAGGGGCATTTTGCCGCCGTGTTTACCCGGACGGAACCCGGGGAATCGGAGACTCCTGCCCTTCTGCCCCAGGCAAAGCTGCCGAAAAGCTGGGAAAACTTCCGCCGGGAGACGGACATTTCCCTTCCGGCGGGAACGCCGGTCCTCTTTGGAACCGTCCTGTACCTGACGCCGCCGGAGACGCCGGAGTTAAGAGGGCTGACGGTGCCGCGTCCCGGCCTGGCACTGGGGGAGATTCGGGGAGACCGGTTCCTCCCGGCCCATGCCCTGGCTCTGTTCCAGCCGGCGGGCGCGCCGGAGGCAGACTACTCCTGGGACAGCCCGGAGATCGGCGCCTATCTCCACGGGGAAGCCCTCTCCTCCCCCCGCCGGGGCTGGGTGTTGGTCACCGTGGACGGAGTCTCCCTGGGCTGGGCCAAGGGGGATGGGCGGTGGCTGAAAAACCACTACCCCAAGGGCCTCCGGCGGTAAAATATGGGCTTTACATAATCCAAAATCCGTGTTATAATCCATAATAGTCCTCTGTTTTGGCAGAAACGGCGAAGTTTTCCATTGTAAAACGTATCAAGGAGAGGATCTTCCCTTGGCTAAATATGAAATTTGCGGCGGCACGCCCCTTTCCGGAACCGTTACCATCAGCGGCGCGAAAAACGCGGCGGTGGCGATCCTCCCGGCGGCGCTGCTGGTAAGCGGCAAGTGCCGAATTGAAAACGTGCCCGACATCTCCGACGTTCGGGTGCTGCTGGATATTCTGTCCGGCATGGGGGCGGAGATTGCCTGGGAACCGGGAAACGTGGTGCTCATCGACTGCACCGGCGTCACCTGCACCCGCCCGGACCCCGAGCTGGTGCGGCAGATGCGGGCCAGCTACTATCTCATGGGCGCCCTGCTGGGCCGCTTCGGCAGGGCCCACGTGGCTTTGCCCGGCGGCTGCAACTTTGCCTCCCGGCCCATCGACCAGCATATCAAGGGCTTCCTGGCCCTTGGCGCCGAAGTAGAGGAGACCGACGACTATGTGGACCTGGAGCCCGGCCCCGACGGCCTGAAGGGCGAGCGGGTAAGCCTGGACGTGGTGAGCGTGGGCGCCACCGTCAATATCATGCTGGCCGCCGTGCTGCTGCCCGGCCAGACCGTGATCGAGAACGCCGCCAAGGAGCCCCACATTGTGGACCTTGCCAATTTTCTCAATACCATGGGCGCCAACATCTCCGGCGCCGGGACGGACACCGTAAAGATCCGGGGCGTCCGGTCTCTCCGGGGCGGCAGCTATGCCATCATCCCCGATCAGATCGAGGCGGGCACCTATTTGGCCGCCGCCACCGCCACCGGCGGAAATGTGCTGGTGCGAAACGTGATCCCCAAGCACCTGGAGTGCATCACCACCAAGCTTCGGGAAATGGGCGTCCGGATCATCAATTATGACGACGCGGTGCGGGTCCAGTCCACGGGCCGCCTGCGCTGCACCACGGTGAAGACCCGGCCTTACCCCGGCTTCCCCACGGATATGCAGGCCCAGATCTGCGTGTGCATGTCCCTGGCGGCGGGGATCAGCCGCCTGACGGAAAGCGTCTATGAGACCCGGTTCTTCGGCTACTGCGCGGAGCTGGAGAGCATGGGCGCGGATATCCTCATCAGCGGAAAAACCGCCACCGTCACCGGCCGGGAGAAGCTCCACGGGGCCACGGTCCATGCCCACGATCTGCGGGCCGGGGCCGCTCTGGTCATCGCCGGGCTGGCCGCCGAGGGCGTGACCACCGTGGAGGACGTCCACTACATCGAGCGGGGCTATGAGAACATCATCGACAAGCTCACAAGCCTTGGCGCGAAAATCCGGCGAATCGAAGAACCGTAATCACCGGGGCGCGGAGGAGCCCCGTACAAATGGAGAGAACGAAACACATGGACTTTGCGGAACAACCCACCTGCCACTCTTATTTCATGATCTGCAGCGAAGGACAACTTGAAGACGGGATCGGCTACGTCGCCGCCGAGGGCGGCGGCTTTGATCCCGACGAGATTACCGACCGCCTGGGCATCCAGCCGGTCCACACTAAAAAGCTGGGCGAACCCCTTGCGCCGGGCTGCGGAAGCAGTACCTTTTCCGAATGGGCCGCCTGCGAGCAGATTGCCCCGGCCATGGACGCCGGCAGCCAATGCGCCAGCATCGTCCAGGCCCTCGCCCCCCACATCTCCACCCTGCGGGAGATCAAAAACGAGTACAACGTGCGCTATTACCTGATGGTCGTGCCCCATGTTTACAGCGAGGTCGCGCCGGCGCTGGACTTTGACAGCGACGTGATCCGCTTCTGCCATGAAACGGAAACGGAGATCAGCGTAGACCTGTATGTGTACGAACACGGGCAAGAGGAGGCGGACTGGCTGGTTTAGCCGGCGCGGTCAGTTAAGCGCTATAATATGTTTCGAGGCCGCCGGTCACCCGGCGGCCTTGTTTTGTATGGGATTGTCGCGGAACCGTCACACCGCCCGGGTCCACTCCGTGACCAGGAATCCGGGGATCATCCAAATCAGCTCGTAGAGCAGCATATTCACCGGCGTGAGAAGCTGGGACGCTCCCAGTACCGCCAGAATCGCCATCATCACCAGGCCCACGATGCCACCCAGCATGTGGATCACCACGCCCACAATGGAGGCGGTGCGCAGGGATTTGGCGCCGGTGACCGCGAAGGCGGCGGGCGCCAAGCCCTCCTGGGTGGTGAGGGCGGCGGCGACGCAATCCGGATCCGGCTTTCTATTCGCCAGTTCCGTCCGCTCTTCCCGCTGAGGGAAGGCGATCCGCCGCGGGTTGATGCCGAACCGGCCCCGGAGAAAGCTGGCGCTGAGGAGGAAATCATTGGTCACCAGCACCGGCGTCAGGCTCCGGTAGGCGCAGAGGGTGGTCAGGCCGGCGGCGGCATCGGAGACCTTGTCGCAGCTGATGGCAAACAGGCCGCACAGCTCCCCGTCCACCGCCACATACACCGCTTGACTCACCCGGGTGCCGTCAGGGATCTCCACCCCCATGTCCCGCATAAAGGGCAGGGTGCCCACCAGCACCGGCTCGCCGTTGACCTCGCCGCCCACGCCGCCTTCATAGGTGTTCAGGTTCAGCGTGTCATAGTGCCGCCCGTTCCGGCTGTCCAGCAGCTTGTTGAACAAGGACGCCAGCCCGCCGCCGTCGGCCTCGATCACCGAGGCGGCATAGGCCACCACTTGATCCGGGTCCCGGCTGCCGTAAAACTTCACGCCGTTCATTTTCGTTGCCCGGCCGGGGAACAGGTCGCTGTAAAACAGAGGGAAGGCCGCCTTGCCGGACAGTGCCTTCACGCCCTCCCAGCCGCACAGCACCGTGCCCAGCCGGTGGAACCGCCGCTCCAGAATGGACATGGGCCGGGTCAGGGCAATAAACGCGGAGGCGGGCACCGCTGCCAGCAGGGATACCGACAGCACCTGCACCCCCATGGAAAAGCCGTGGAGAAGCCCCGCGGTCACCGCCGCCGCCAGAGCGGCCAGCAGCGCAGCCAGCGCGTACCAGTTCATCACCCGTTCCGGCGTGGAGGGCGCGGTATAGTGGTCCATGAAATCCTCCACCTGGCCCTCGCCCCGGAGGATTCCAGTTTTTCCCTCATAGTAGTCCGGCTGGCACACCACGCTGTCCAGGCGGATGGCCTTGCGCATGGTGTCCATCTGGCCCATTTCCGTGTTCTTCCGGTGGTACTCCGCCCAGAGGGACATGGTCACCTGCAGGCCGAAGGCGGCGCAACAGGGCACCCGCAGCTCCTGCAAGCCCAGAATGGCGTCCACGCAGCAGGCGGCAAAGGTGCAGGCCAGCATGGTATTCAGGGTAAACTTCCCCCGGAACAGATCAGCCACACCGTCGATCATCTGAAAGCTGCCCAGCAGCGCGGAAAGGAGCAGCGCCAGAAACTGGCCGTAGACCATCAGCTTCATCCGGTTCTCCGGGATCATGTCCATGGCGTACATGGCCGTGGTCGCGATAGACACTGCCAGCACCACCACACTGAGGAAAATAACCAGCTGCAATCTTCCCAGGCCCATTTCCGTCAGCTCATAGTACCGCTTTTCCGGCCCCGCAATGAGCTTGCGCTTCAATTCCCCCAAGCGGGACTTGCTGCGGAAGGTGATGGGCTGGGGCGGAACGTAGGTGCCCATGGGCTCCTCGTACTCCGGTTCCCAGTTTTGGGAGAAGGGCTCCACCTTGGGTTCGGGCGGGGGCGGCATCTCCCGGTAGGTATCCTCCACAGGCGGCATGGCCTCCCGCACCTGGGACAGCTCGTCCAGGCGGACGGTGTCCTGGCTCATCTCCGGGGGAAGGTCGTCCCCCCAGGTCACTTCCTCCTGCTCCTCCAGGGGCTCCGATTCGTCAGGTTCTGATTCATCGGGCACCGGCTCGTCAGGCTCCGGCGCGTCCGGCTCATATAATTCAGGGGGATCTTCCTCAAAAGGTTCTTCCTCCGGAAGCGCCGGCTCTTCCAACACAGGGGGCTCCTCCGGTTCCGGCGGAGGGGCGTCCTGGCCGCCAAATTCCCGCAGGATGTCCTCCAAATCAAAATCCTGATTCTGCTGATCTTTCTCTACCATGGAATAAACCTCCTATTCTCCCATCCGTTGGCGCAGCGCCTCGTAAAGCAGCACCGAAGCGGCGGCGGAAGCGTTCAGGGAGCTGATCCGCCCCCGCAGGGGGATGTGTACCGTCACATCGCAGCTTTGCCGTACCAGGCGGCTCATCCCGTCTCCCTCGGAGCCAATGACGATGGCCGCCGGGCCCTTCAGATCCGCGTGGTACATGGGAATCGAGCCCTCCGCCGCGGTGCCGAAGATCCACACCCCGTTTTCCTTTAAATGTTCAATAGCGGCGGTCAGGTTGGTCACCCGGGCCACCTTCATATACTCCACCGCCCCGGCGGAGGTCTTCGCCACCGTGGCGGTGAGGCCTACGCTCCGGCGCTTGGGAATGATCACCCCGTGGGCCCCGGCGCACTCGGCGCTCCGGAGAATGGCCCCCAAATTGTGGGGGTCCGAAAGCCCGTCGCAGATCACGATTAGCGGTGCCTCCCCCCGGTCTCGGGCGGTCTGCAAAATGTCCTCGACGGAAGCGTAAGCCTTGGCGGCGGCTTGGGCGATGACGCCCTGGTGGGCGTGGGTCTGGCTCATGGCGTCCAGCTTCCGCCGGTCCACCGTCACCACCACCGCTCCGGCCTCCCTTGCCTGCGCCGCCAGATGCTGCAAGGCGGCGTCGGTCTCCCCGGAGGCCAGGAACACCTTGTCGATAGGCCGGCCGCTTTTCAGCGCCTCGGTGACGGCGTTACGCCCCTCCAAAATGCCCTCGTCTTCCTCCCGGGGCGTTTCCCGGGGGGCAGCCCGGCGTGGATTTTTCATGGTCTCATCTCCCGTGTGCGATCCTCTTTTCTATTATATCAGATTTTTCTCCCCGGGACAACTTCTTTTTTTCGCTGGAAGGACATTTCCGCCCGGGCAGCCCGCAATTTAACAGAAAATTCACCCGCATTTTGGAAATCCTTCATTGCGCTATGTGCAAGATTGTGTTATAATACGCTTGATCCGGCAATCCTATGGAAGAATCAGATTTTTTCCGGCCCCGCCGGGCCGGTGATCTCAGATACCGATTCCCGCTGCCAAGGAGGCGTTACAAATGGACCCCAATCGAAATCAACCGCCCCAGGACAACAAGCCCGAGGACAAGCGTCCCAAGGGTAATCTCTGGGTGGCGCTGATCGTCACCGTGGTGCTGGTGCTGCTCATCAGCTCCGTGGTCAACGCGGTCATTAACAGCCAGTACACCAAAACCACCTACTCCGAATTCCTTGCCGCTATGGAGAACAACGAGCTGGCCGAGGTGGAGATCCGGGCGGACCGGATCGTCTACCTGACCAAGGAGGAGGCCGCCAAGCCCGCCGCCGAGCAGCGGGCCTGCTTCACCGGCCTGCACAGCAGCGGCGGCACCCTGGCCCTGGCCAACGAGCTGGACGAAATGGGCGTCAAGGTGGACTATCAGATCGTGGAGGACAATTCCGGCATCGTGCTGATCCTCTACTATGTGCTGATGATCGCCCTGATCTTCGGCATGATGCGGATGCTCACCCGCCGTCTCAGCGGCGACGGCCTCATGGGCGGCTTCGGCTCCTCCAAGGCCAAGGTCTATATGGAGAAGCGGACCGGCGTCACCTTCCGGGACGTGGCCGGCCAGGACGAGGCCAAGGAATCCCTCCAGGAGATCATCGATTTCCTCCACAACCCTCAGAAATACACCGACATCGGCGCCAAGCTGCCCAAGGGCGTGCTGCTGGTGGGTTCCCCCGGCACCGGCAAGACCCTGCTTGCCAAGGCGGTGGCCGGGGAGGCCAACGTGCCCTTCTTCTCCATCTCCGGCTCCGATTTTGTGGAGATGTTCGTGGGCGTGGGCGCCAGCCGGGTGCGGGATCTATTCGAGCAGGCCGCCAAGGTGGCCCCCTGCATCATTTTCATTGACGAGATCGACGCCGTGGGCCGCTCCCGGGACGCCCGGTTCGGCGGCAACACCGAGCAGGAGCAGACCCTGAACCAGCTCCTGGGGGAGATCGACGGCTTCGACTCCTCCAAGGGCGTGGTGTGCCTGGCCGCCACCAACCGGCCGGAGATTTTGGACAAGGCCCTGCTCCGTCCCGGCCGCTTTGACCGGCGGATCATCGTGGACCGGCCCAATCTCCAGGGCCGTCTGGACACCCTGAAGGTCCACACCCGGAAGATCCGCCTGGCGGAGGACGTGGACCTGCGGAAGATCGCCCAGGCCACCGCCGGCGCCGTGGGCGCGGATCTGGCCAACCTGGTCAACGAGGCTGCCCTCCGGGCAGTGCGGAAGGGCCGCCAGACCGTGAATCAGGAGGATCTGATGGTCTCCTTCGAGACGGTCATCGCCGGTACGGAGAAGAAAAACTCCGTCCTCACCGATACCGAAAAGCGGCTGGTGGCCTATCACGAGGTGGGCCACGCCTTGGTGGCCGCCCTGCAAAAGCACGCTCAGCCCGTGTCCAAGATCACCATCGTGCCCCACACTACTGGCTCCTTGGGCTACACCATGCAGATGCCCGAAGAGGAAAAATACCTGCAAACCAGCGAGGAGCTGATGATCGAGCTGCGGACCCTGGTGGCCGGCCGGGCGGCGGAGCAGGTGGTCTTCGGCGTCAAAACCACCGGCGCCGCCAACGACATCCAGCGGGCCACGGCCCTGGCCCGGAATATGATCGCCCAGTACGGCATGAACGACAAGCTGGGCCTCATGGCTCCCGCCAGCGTCTCCAACCCCTATCTGGAAAGCCAGAGCTATATGGATTGCTCCCAGGAGACCGCCGCCCTGGTGGACCGGGAGTCCCAGGCCCTGCTGCAAAGCTGCTACGAGGAGGCCAAGGAGCTGCTGCTGTCCCACCGCTCGTTGCTGGACGAGATCGCCAACTTCCTGCTGGTCAAGGAGACCATCACCGGCGACGAATTTATGGCCTACGTCAACGCCGAGGCCAAGCAGCTTCCGGATGGAACGGAGGAAAACGGCGGTCCGCAAGACGAGGAATAAAGGATGCCCATAGCCATCTGCCTTTGGATCGTCAGCGTTCTTTTCGGCGGCCTGTCGGCGGTGGCGGCGATCAGTCAGATAAAAACGGAGAAGGCCCTTCCCCGCCGTTTGGATGCTCGCCGGTTCCGCACTGCTAATCGCCGCCGCTGCCTGCGGCATTGGGAAGCAGCCCTATGATGTCCTTCTGGCGCTGCTGGGGTGCGGGGGCATATGCGCCGCAGCGATCATGAACGGCCTAAAAAGCGGCAGTTTTCACATTCAGCATCATATTATACGAATTTCCCTGTCCTTCCTGCTGATCATCGGCTTCTTCCTTTTCTAAGGAGGGCAGGCATTCCAGGCAAAGATCAGGCGCGGCCATGAGCCGCGCCTTTCCTTTTGAAAAAATCACGCTTTCCGACGCTTTTCCAGGCCCACGATCCAGTAGACCAGCCAGGCCAGGGCCGCGCCCAGGGACAAAATCGCGAAAAACACCAGCACGATCAGCCCCGCCAGCTCGTTTCCCGAAATGGCCCCGAAGGAATAGGTGCCAAAAAGGCCCACATAGGTCCCGGCGCCGTACAAAAACCCCAAGGCAAGCAGGTACAGCGGTACACATTTAACGGCGGCCCGCTTGGCCTTCCAGCAGAAGAACAGTTGAATGCCAAACACCAGCACTACCCCGAAAATCACATAACCGGCTTCCATGTTCTTTTCCTCCCCCAAAAGCCGTTTTTTTCATTATACACGAAGCGGGAGGAAAAGTCCAGCCGAAAATGAGCGCCCCCCTCCCCTGCCGCCATGGAAATGCCGCCCGCCCAAAAAATGGGCGGGCGGCTCGGCAATCCCAACATTTCCCGGACGAGGGGGGCGCCCGGGAAACGCGGCAGGCAACAAAAAAACGGCCACAGCGATTCCTTACGAAGATCGCCATAACCGTCCCTGGCAAAATTCTGACGCGATCAGTAGGTCTCCCGGCTCACGCCTCCAGCGGTTGGATGCCCTGCCTTCTCAGGTTTCCCCAATGACTGGCTTTCGCCAACGGGCCATCTCCTCGGCGCATACGGTGTTGGTCAACGCGGGGCCTCGCACCCCATTCCCTTGTCAATCCCCCGGACCTGGCGCGGCCGTTGCGGCGAGGGGGCCTCTGTGCGTTTTTGTATCTTAATTGTACCACACGATCCTAAGAATTTCAAGAGGAAATTTTGCTCGGCGGAAATATGTACCATGGACGGCCCGTCCTAATTTGGACAGGTCATCCACGGCCCGGGGTTTACTGCATCCCCTGCTCGTAAGCCTCGATCATTTTCTTGACCATCTGGCCGCCCACGGAGCCGGCCTCCCGGCTGGTCAGGTCGCCGTTGTAGCCCTGCTTCAGGTTGACGCCAACCTCGGAAGCAGCCTGCATCTTGAACTTGTCCATGGCCTGCCGCGCTTCGGGAACATTGATCTGATTGCTGTTGCTCTTCATACCGTTTCTCTCCTTTGCGTTTGTTCGCGGTTTTTTCCGCACCCATAGCTTAGCCCAAAATAAAGGCAATATCCCTGTTCTTTTTCGGAAAAGGACACAGGTTTTGGCATTTTTGGGCAAAAATTTTCAAGGGCCGGTTTCCCGGCCCTTGGCTTTTTTCGTTCCAAGGTCTTCATCACCATGGTGCGCCGCAGCTCGCTGTCCTCGTCCAGGGTGTTCCGGGCAAACCGGGTGGTCTCCTTTGTGATGGCGAAGTCGAATTTCCACTTTTTAATTTCGATATTGCTTTGCCGTTTTACACAGCGGAACACGGGGTTTTCTTGACCCCATACCCAAAAGTTCTGCCCAATCAGCGCCGAATAGGCGCCAAAGCGGGCGGTAATTTCCCAGCGGAGAACGTTCCTTTTTGTTCGTCGGTTTACGATAAACTTCTGGACAATTCGACAAAAATTACTTGCTTTTTATATTGGGCTTCAAGTATAATGTAATCGTAAGAATGTTTTAATAGTGGCAGTAAATAATGCAAGAGACGCATTCCATGAGCGGTGCGGATCGGTTGCGCATGGATTGTCCATAATGACGAGCCAAAATCGAAAGATGCAAGAATTAAGCACGGGAAATATATAAAATCACACAAGGTTTGACGCGAGGGAATAATAAAAGAATGGAAATACATAAGAAGATAGATTGTATTCATTTCGTGATTTTGAAATGACGGAGGCATAAAAATGGCTAAGAAAGAAATAAAAACTGATCTTTGGGTCGCCAGGCAGCTTGATGACAGTAAAATTCAATATGACGCACAAGGCAGCAATGTAAAAGAGCTGAACGAGGCGCTGCAGAGCGCTTCCAAACAAGGAACCGGGAAAGCCGGATATCCTGAATATGTTTTTATAACTTGCGATTTCGTGGTTGTGATTGAAGACAAAGCGGATTTGTCGAAACACGAAAAGCTTACAGATAAGGGTGTAATTTCCGTTGAGCAAAAAGATATTGTAGACTTTGCGGTAAACGGTGCGTATTTCTACGCAAAACATATTGCGCAAAACAGCTCGTTCCGAAAGGTATTTGCTATTGGAGTATCAGGGGATGAAAAGCATCACCGAATTACGCCGTTATACGTTGATGATCGGGAAGGATATAAACGGCTTCCTGATATTGAGTCGTTCACATCTTTTACAAATGAAAATATCAACGAGTATTATACCCGTTATGTTCTGAATGAGAAAACGGATGTTGAAAAGACAACAGAGGAAATCCTGAAGGACGCTGCGGAATTACATGAGTATCTTCGTACATACGGTTCACTAAAAGATCAAGATAAGCCGCTGGTCGTTTCGGGGATCTTGCTGGCGCTAGATGACAAGTTTTTCAAGGTTGAGGATTTATTGGGAGACGAAACCACAACGGATGGGCAGTTAATCTACGACGCAATCAGACGCCGCCTGAAAGCCTCCAATGTCGGACCGGATGCAAAACGTGACAAGCTGATGAGCGAGTTTTCCATTATTCGTACCAGCGCACGTCTGAATGAAGTGGATGGTAAGCTCGGGAAAACCCCACTAAAGTTTTACACGGAATTTTTGAAGAAAAACGTATTTGACAATATTAAGTATCACAGTTCCAGTGAAGATTTCATCGGTAGGTTTTACGGAGAGTTTATGAGTTATTCCGGCGGAGATGGGCAGTCTCTCGGAATCATTCTAACCCCTCGCCACATTTGTGATTTATTCTGTGATTTGCTTGATATTCAGGCGGCGGATGTTGTACTCGATCCGTGCTGTGGAACGGCCGGATTCCTTGTTGCCGCCATGCACCACATGTTAAAAAAAGCCGGAGAAGACCAAACAAAACGTAAGAATATAAAGAAGCGGCAGTTGCATGGCTTTGAACTTCAGAGCAATATGTTTGCGATTGCCGCAACCAATATGATTCTTCGAGATGATGGAAATAGCAATATAAAAGATGGGGATTTTCTAAGGCAAAACCCGGCTGAAGTACAGCTAAAAGGCGCAAGCGTCGGTATGATGAATCCACCCTACTCCCAGGGTACAAAAGCCGACCCCTCGCAATATGAGCTTTCCTTTGTTGAGCATTTACTAGATTCATTAGTGGAAGGGGCCAGGGCCGCTGTGATTGTCCCACAATCCTCCATGACCGGCAAAACAAAGGATGAGCAGGCTTATAAAGCAAGCATTATGAAACATCACACTTTAGAGGGCGTCATTACCTGCAATACAGACACATTCTATGGAGTAGGCGTAAATCCGGTCATTGCTGTTTTTACTGCCCATGAGCCACATCCGGCAGAGAAGCTCTGTAAGTTTATTGACTTCCGTGATGACGGGTACGAAGTCCATGCACATATAGGTCTTGTTGAAGGCGACTCGGCCAAGGACAAGCGGCAGCATTTGCTGGATGTTTGGAACGGACGAGTTGAAGCGCCGACAAAATTCTGCGTAGAATCTACGGTTACTGCGGAAGATGAATGGCTCCATTCGTTTTTCTATTTCAATGATGAAATCCCGACGGATGCGGATTTTGAAAAATCCATCGGAGACTATTTGACTTTTGAATTTTCCATGATCATGCAGAACCGGGAGTACCTATTTGAAGGAGGACACGATAATGGAGAATCTTAAAAATGTAAAATGGGGAGCTTCCACTCTTAGTGATTTATTTACATTTGAACGTGGAAAGGAAAAAAACATGGCTGCATTGCCATGCGGTGATGTGGCTTTAGTATCTGCAAGAAATGTAAACAATGGAATTAAAGGTTTCGTGGGTCATCCAGCAAAGATTATTAAAGGCGGTAATGTTATGACCCTGAATAATGATGGTGATGGTGGTGCTGGATTAGCATATTATCAATCTATAGATTTTGCACTTGATACCCATGTTACAGCTTTACATCCAAAAGATGATGTGAATCCTGAAATATTGCTTTATATGTCTGCAAGCATTTCAAAACAGCATGAAATATTTGGTCATGGCCGCTCCATTTCTTTACCGAGAGCACATCGGATTCAATGTATTTTCCCTGTTACACCATCAGGAAAGCCTGATTACAATTATATGATGGAATATGTTCAGCGGCAAAGGGCGGCACTATTAGAAAAATATAAGGCATACGTGAAGCAACGCATTGCAGAATTGGGGAATTTTGTAAATACCCTTTCGCTAAATGAAAAGGCTTGGCAATCCTTTCAAGTCAAAGATATTGCCGATGTTTATTCCGGTCATGATATCTATGTGCAGGAACGAATGGAGGGTTCAACCCCATTAGTCACGGCAGTTGGCTCAAATAATGGTATTGGATATTTTGTAGGAAATGAAAATGATTCGAGAGACACAGGAGCAATCTCTGTTGTTCGTAACGGAGCAAGTGTTGGCAAAGCGTTCTATCACAAGTATTCAGCGTTATATGGAAACGATTGCCGAAGGATCAAACTAAAAAATACAGATTCTGAATTTGTTAATCTTTTTATTTCACAGATGATTGGAATGCAGAGCAGAGCATTCAGCTACAGTAGAAAATTGGGGACAGAACGGTTATTAAACCTTAGAATTATGCTGCCAGTAGATGAAGAGGGAACGCCAGATTATCCATATATGGAACAGTATGTGAAAAATATGATGCTTCGGAAGTATAGACAGTATTTGGCATATCTTGATTCAAAGAAAAGTATCAAATAAGTACTCAATACTACTATTTTATTCTTAAAAGGAGTTTATTTAATGGCAGAAAATCAGGAATTATCAGAATTAGCATTTGGGCTGAAATTTATCGTAGACCGTGCTTATTTTCGCTACCGATGGGACACCTTTTGCTATAATCTTGTTCACGAATCTCGCTTTATTCCCAATAACGAGGACAAAAGGTTTATTGAAGGTGTCACAAATCTAATAATTAAGTATTTCACTGTGGAATTACCTGTTGGATGTTCTTTTTATCGAGCAAGAATTATTCCCGGCATGGATTTGTCGGTACAAAAGTATATTGAAGAAATAAACACTGAACGTGGGAAATTCTCCACATGGATAGCAAGGAAAAGTTCCATCAGAGGATATTCAAAACTTTCGGAAGTCGGTATACCGCCAATGGATAAGGCGGTTTCCAACCGAGCTAGTCCCAAGGGAATTTTATACTTATATGTAGCGGACAATATCTACACAGCAGTTTCAGAAGTGCGCCCGTCCATTCTTGATGTGGTTAACGTTGTTGAATTTACAAACGAGACACCTCTAAAAATCGTTAAAATACCCCGCACATTAAATGAGATAAAAGAGATTTTGACGCATCGTAATGCGGAAACGAAAATGGAACGCTACTTAATTGAGATTGCAAACTTGCTGGCATTTACATTCTCTCGGCCAATTCGCAGTGGCGATACGGATTTTGAATATTTGCCGACACAATATTTAGTAAACGCAATCAGAGCCAGCGATCAATCGATTCAAGGTATTGCTTATCCAAGCTTCCAAAGCCATGTGGGTACGAACTATGTGTTTTTCCGTCAAGATGACTTAACTTTGCAAAACCAGCCTGAGAAAATAATAAGGGTACAAAATGTGACTTATGACTGCTGTAGCTTGAACGATTTAACAGAAGTAATAAATCCGTCACAAGTAGACTATAATCCCATCCTGACGGAAGAAAATGTCGATGAGATGAAAAAACAAATAGTAAGAGCGCACGAAAATTATAATCTACCTCCTATATCATGAGACACGCTATGTACCTAACCTCCACCGCATGTCCCGGAGCGTGTAAATGCTAATATATACATGAGCCACATTTCTGGGAAAGGGGCTGCGGTCATTCAATCGAGAGCCGTCTTTCGCATTGTTCATCACCGCCATAAGCTTTTTTTGGCCACTCGCTTAGCGAGTGGTTTTCGGGATACAAAAAGCAGGAAACCGATTCCGGTTCCCTGCTTTTTCAGTAAATCTTGGGTCCTGGGATGGCGGTTCTCCGTTAGTCGTCCAGCATGGCGGTGCGGCGGCGGTACATATCCAAGTACGCCTCCTTGCGCCAGACTTCCAGCTTTTCCGCCAGCGCCTCCCGGCGCTCCGCCGGGTCCAGCAGCGCGGAAACATAGGGCGCGTACTGCTTCCCGGAGCCCTCCCGAATGGACTGGCAGATCTGGTCGAAGGGCATGGCTGGGCGGCAGCGGGTGGAGGTCTCCTCCGCGGAGGAGGCCAGGGCGTCCGCTACCGCGACCAGGTTGATCATGGCCTTCTGGGGGGAGTCGTTCAGATTGAAGTCCAGGGGATAGCCACCCTTGCCGTCATAGTACAGGTGATGGCCCCGGGCGATGTCGCAAAATTCCGCCGTGGAGGCATGGCGTCGCAACAGTCGGGCGCCGCAGTAGGGATGGAGCCGAAGCATGGACTCCTCCTCCTCAAACAGGCCCCGGCAGGCGTCGTTTTCCAGGTTGCGGAAGTGAATCATTCCGGTGTCGTAGACCTGGCCCGCCTTTCTGGCGTAGTCGGCCAGTTCCCGTCGCCGCCAGATCACATCCTGGGGGCTCTGGCACCCCACCAGACCCACCAACCGCTCCGGGCAGTCCTCCACCGCCCAATCTGTCAGCTCCGCGGCCACCCGGCCTGCCAGCCACATCCGCACATAAATGGTGGGCTGCCGGGCAGCGCAGACATCCTGGAAAAACTCAAAGAAGGGAATCCCAGCCAAATCCTCCCGGTACATATAGAGAAATGTGACCAGCTGGGACATCAGCATCTTGTCATTGCTTCCGTTGGGGGCCCGGGCGATCCAGGAGCGGAGGCTGCGCACCATTTGCCGCACCCGGCGCACCATGGCCGCGTCGGGGTCCCTTTTCAGGTCCAGGAGATATCTTATATAATAGTTGGGAACGCTCACCATAGCAAAGAGCCCATCAGCGCTCATATCCGTCTCCTCCCGGCTCAGATGGAGGGCGTAGAGCCGGTCCAGCAGCTCCGGTAGCTGCATGACCCCGCAGTGATAGCGGGCGGCCATGTAGGCATACTGCCAGCGGGGCGAGGGAGGCAGCCCCCGCTCCTTGGATGAGCGCAGCTGCCGGTCCTGCACGATCTGGGCAGATTCCAGCACCTGGGCGAACATTTCCGGGGTGGTATACCCGGTGCGCAGGGAGCCGAGCAGCGTTGTGCGCTCCTGATGGCTCTTATACAGATACAGGTCCCAGGGCAGGCTGGGGGTTTTGGCCCGCAGCTCCGGGTCGGACAACAGCGTAATGGAACGGGTGCAGGCCGCCAGCTTTGCCTGGGCGCTTTCCTGGTCATTGCCGCTGTAAGTCAGGGCCAGGTTGCCCATGCTCCGGTGGATATAGCCCCGGATCTCCGGGTCGGTGATGTCATCGTACTCCGTTTCAAAGTAGGACGCACTCTCCATAAAGCACATCCGCATTCGGGTGGTGAACATCCGGGGGATCTGAGGCAGCAGCATCTCCTCCAGATTGTGCAGCGCCATACCCACATGGTACTGCTCCCGGATGATCCCGTCCCGGTCCCGCCGGTGGCGGGCCCGGGCCAGCAGGGCCATATGGATCCGGTAATTGAGGCCCACGTCCAGCTGGCCGTTTTGGTTCAGCTGCCCGGCAAATTCCGACAGGTCCGCGATCTCCTCCTCCGGGGCGGCGAGAATGTTGTCCAGCACCGGAAACAGCTCCTGCCGGAGCAGCTCCGTGCCCCGCTCCACCGCCCGGTGGGTGGTTCGGTTGGCCTCCCAGACCGCCTTGCTAAACTCCTCCGGGGTAAGGCTGTCCGCGTTGGGCAGGGTCAGGCCGCAAACGGTGCGAAGCAGGTCCAGATATTCCTCCTGGTATGGCTGCATAGCTTTCCCCTCCCCGCTTCAGCGTCCGGCCTGGCCGCCCAGGAATTTCGCCATGGTATCGGCCAGATTCTGCATGCTGACGGGCTTGGGCACATGGTCGTCCATTCCCGCCCGCTGGCAGGCCCGAATGTCCTCCACAAAGGCGTTGGCGCTCATGGCCACAATGGGGATGGTGCGGCTGTCCTCCCGGGGCAGGGCCCGGATGGCTCGGGTGGCGGCCAGACCATCCATCACGGGCATCTGAATATCCATAAAGATCAAGTCGAAGGTGCCCGCCGGGGCATCCCGGAACCGCTCCAGCGCCTGCTGCCCGTCCTCGGCACAGACCACCTCGGCCCCCAGCATTTCCATCAGCTCCACGCCGATCTCCCGGTTGATCTCGTTATCCTCCACCAGCAGGATGCGCTTGCCGTCAAAACGCTGGGTCTCGTCGGCGTGGCCGGCCTTGGCCGCCTGGCCCTGGGGGGTATAGGAATAGAGGATCTCCCCCACCCGGGAGCGGAACAGAGGCTTGGGGATAAAGGCGGTGACCCCGTATTTGCGCATTTCGTCCGGCGAAAGGGTCCATTCGTAGGTGGACATCAGCAGAATGGGGATGTCCGGGCCCAGCATGGTCCGAATTTCCCGGCAGGTCTGCACCCCGTCCACCACCGGCAGCCGCCAATCCAGAAGGATGGCGAAATAGTCCTTCCCCTCCATATGGGCCTGGGCGGCCAGCTCCCGGGCCTTCCAGCCCTCGTTCAGGACCTGGTGCTCCAGCCCAAGATCGTCCAAAATATCCTGAAGGTTCCGCTGGGACGGAACGTCCGCGCAGGCGGCCAACACCCGCAGACCCGCCAGCGCCGCCAGCTCCGGCTCCTCCTCCTGGGCCTGCTCCAGGGGCAGGGTCACCGTAAACCGGGTCCCCTTTCCCTCCTGGCTCTCCACGGTGATCTCGCCGTTCATCATTTTCACCAGGTTATGGGTAATGGTCATGCCCAGGCCGGTACCCTGAATGCGGCTGGCCCGCCGGTCCCGCTCGAAGGGTTCAAAAATCTTCTTCAAAAATTCCGGGCCCATGCCGATGCCCGTGTCCTCCACGGTAAAGGTATAATAGCTATAATGCTTTCCCCCGGACTGGGTCTGCGCGGTCTCCCGCAGAGACAGGGAGATCCGCCCCTCCTCCGGGGTAAATTTCACCGCGTTGGAGAGGATGTTCAGCATCACCTGTTGCAGCCGCAGCTCGTCCCCCAGCACCTGCTCATGGCGGATGCCGGTGAAATCCAGCACCACCTGCTGGTGCTTTGCCTCCGCCTGGGGACGGAACACCGCCATCAGACTGTGGAGGAAGTCCGCAAGGGTGAAGGGAGCCAGATTGACGGTCATTTTCCCGCTCTCGATCCGGGACATATCCAGAATATCATTGACGATCTCCAGCAGGTGCTGGGAGGACAGGTCGATTTTTTCCAAACAGTCCTCCACCCGATCCCGTTCCTCCATGTGGGCCCGGGCAATGGTGATCATGCCGATGATGGCGTTCAGCGGCGTGCGGATATCGTGGGACATATTGGACAGAAAATCGGTCTTGGCCTGGTTGGCGGCGTTGGCGGCGTCCAGGGCGCTGCGCAGAGCGGCGTTGGCCGCCTCCACCCGCAGCCGCAGGCTGTGTTCCTCCTCCGTCACGTCCCGCAGCAGGATCAGCGTGCTGCCATCCGGATAGCCGGTGAGGGAGGCGGCCAGCAGGATCCCCCAGACCTCGCCGCTCCAACGGCACTCCCCGGCGGACAGCGCCGGTTCCAGGGCCTCCATCAACTCTTCCTCCCGACCGGCAAGCAGCA
The DNA here is from genome assembly GCA_947627745.1 of uncultured Oscillospiraceae bacterium. Taxonomy (GTDB): domain Bacteria; phylum Bacillota; class Clostridia; order Oscillospirales; family Oscillospiraceae; genus Faecousia. Next base: position 4,291 of record CANQXH010000017.1, on the reverse strand, counting down.
GCTTCGCCGCCGGATTGCGGTACTCGATCCGCCACTTTCCCTCCGCCTGCCGGGCCGTCAGCACCGGCAGCGGCACAGGATTCAAATAGAGCTCCAAATCGCTGGGCATTGCTTCACATCCCTTTCCGGCAGTCAAGCGTCCTGGGTGAGCTGCGCGGCGAGGACCTGCAGCAGCTTGTCCAGATGGATGGGCTTGGGAACGTGGTCGTTCATTCCGCACTGGAGGGCTTTGCGCCGGTCCTCGTCAAAGGCGTTGGCGGTCATGGCCACAATGGGAATCCTGGACAACACCGGATCCTCCAGGGCCCGGATGGCCTGGGCGGCCTGATAGCCGTCCATGACCGGCATCTGCACGTCCATCAGCACCAGGGCGTAGTACCCCGGGGCGGAGGCGCGGATGGCGTCCACCGCCTCCTTGCCGTCGTGGGCCGTTTCCACCAGAAAGCCGTTTTCCACCAGCAGCTCCTGGGCAATCTCCCGGTTCAGTTCGTTGTCCTCCACCAGCAGCAGCCGGGAGCCCTTCAAATGGGCCACCGGATCCGGCGCTGCCGGGGTCTCGGCGGCGATCTGTGGCTTCCCCAGGGCGGAGATGAGGGCATCTCGCAGCTCAGACAGGAAGATGGGCTTGTTGCAGAAGGCGGTGACGCCGGCCTCCTTGGCCTCCTCCTCGAAGGCGGTCCAATCGTAGGCGGTCAGCACGATGATGGGGATTTTCTCCCCCGCCAGGCTTCGGATCTGCCGGGTGACCTCCAGGCCGCTCAGATCCGGCAGGGCCCAGTCGATGATGAAGGCGTAGTATTCGTCCCCCATCTCGATAGCCTGCCGGGCCCGGAGCACCGCTTCCCGGCCATACATGGTCCATTCCGCCCGCATCCCGATCTGTGCCAGCATTTTGGTGACGGAGTCGCAGGTGGCGAAGTTGTCGTCCACCACCAGGCCCCGCACCCCGGACAGCTCCCGGATGGAGGGGTTCTGCCGCCGGCCGTCCTGAAGGCGGAAGGTGAAATCAATGGTAAATTCCGTGCCCCGTCCCTGCTCGGTCTGCACCTGGATGGAGCCGCCCATGGTGTCCACAATGCTCTTGGTGATGGCCATGCCCAGACCGGTGCCCTGAATGCCACTGACAGTGGTATTTTTCTCCCGCTCGAAGGGCTCAAAAATGTGCTTGACAAACTCCGGGTCCATGCCAATGCCCGTGTCCTTCACCCGGATCTGGTAGGCCCCGTAGCCGGTGGGCGCGCCGGGCTTCTGCCGCACCATCAGGGAGACGGAGCCCCCGGCGGGGGTAAATTTAATGGCGTTGGACAGCAGGTTCAGCAGCACCTGGTTCACATGGAGCTTGTCGCAGTAGATGTCCTCGTCCACCACGTCCATGGTGTCCATGAAGAAGTTGAGCTGCTTGGCGGCCATCTGAGTCTGGATGATGTTGCGCATATCCCGGAAAATGTCGGAAATGGAGCAGGGCTTCTCCTCGATATTCAGCTTGCCGGACTCGATCCGGGACATATCCAAAATGTCGTTGATCAGGCTCAGCAAGTGGTTACTGGAGGAGAGGATCTTGGTCAGGTACTCCTGCACCCGCGCCTTGTTGTCCAGATTGGTCTGAGCCAGGGTGGTAAAGCCGATAATGGCGTTCATGGGGGTGCGGATATCGTGGGACATGTTGGACAGGAAGGTGGATTTGGCCCGCTCGGCGGCCTCCGCCTTCTTCAGCTTCTCCTCCAGCACAGCCCGCTCCACCGCCTGGTCCACCGCCAGCTTCCCCTGGCGGTAGATGAAGACATAGTACGCCGCCAGCGCCAGGATCATCAGTCCCCCCGCTACCAGGAAGATCGTCCGCGCCACATAAACGGTGGAAAAGGCCTCCTGTTCCGGCACGGACACGGCGATAGACCACTGGTTGATCGCCGCCGGCCGGTAGTACAGGTACTCCCAGTTTCCGGTGCTGTCGGGCTTGAAGATCACATAGCCGGTGCCCATGCCCATCAGATTCTGGGTAAAGTCCTCCCAGGTGGCCTCTCCCTTGGTGGGGCGGCCGCCTTCAAAGTCCCGGATATTGCCCAGCTCTTTATGCCAGGTGTCCAGGATAAAGTCGCCGGTGCGGGTATCGATGATGTAGACGCTTGCCCGGGCGTTATAAATATTGTCGATATTGATGGCTTCGGGCAGCTCGTCCAGCCGGGTGATGCCGTAGAGCAGAGCTACCGTCTCCCCATCCTGGATGATGGGCACAAAGTGCCGCAGCACCATGCTCCCGCCGCCCACGCTGACGCCCCGGTCCGTCACATGCTCCCCCAGGGGCGCTTCCGCGGCAAAGGACAGATCTTGGCTCTCCGACGCGTCGGTAATGCCGCCGTCAGGCGTCAGCACCCGGTCATCCGGCAGCAGGACCCGGATCTTCATGGTTTCCAGCAACGGGGAAACCTGCTCCATGATCCCCAGGGTGTCCTCGGTATCCAAATTGTCAGCGGTGGCGATGATCTCCGCCGTGGCGTTGAGGATCCGGCTGTCCCGGGCCAGCTTGGCGGAGACCTCCTCGATGACGGTCTCGACCCCTTCCTCCATCCGGCCCAGACTTCGGGCCCGGAGGCTCGCGCTGATCCCCAGGAAGGCCGCCGCGAACAGCAGAGCGATCACCAGCGTCAGCGCCAGGGTGGCGGTGATGTTCGCCGACCCCCAGACTTTCCTTTTCATGGCAGCTCCTTTCGGTCACAGGCCGGCCTGGAAGGCCGTGATGGTCTCCGTCGTCTTCCGGTAGTCCTCCGCCACCTGGGCCACAAGGCCCTCCACATCCGTCCGCCCGGCCCGGAGGGCCTCCGTCAGGGCGCTGCTGGAGGCGGCCAGGGGCGTAAAACTCAGATTCTGGCACATGCCTTTGATGGTATGAGCGGCCCGGAAGGCCTCCTCCTGATTTCCGGTCTCCAGGCTGGTCCGCAGCAGCTGGTAGCTGCCGTCGGTAAGAAATTTCAGCACGAATTTTTAGAGCAGCCGCTCACTGCGGAGGCGGCCGATGGCGTCGGCATAGTCCGCGCCCATGGACTGATAGCATTCCTGAAGCGTCATGTTTCCCTTCTCCCTTCCCTGTTCCTTCCTGTTTTCCTATGTTTCTCTTATTTCACTTCCGCCGCCTCGGCGGCGGATTTTTCATAAAAGCAGTAGCGGTGCTTGCCGCCGCGCTTGGCCTTGTACAGGGCCTGATCCGCCCCGTGGTACAGCTCCTCATAGGTCAGGCCCGTATCCTGCCCCAGAGCCACGCCCATGGAGACGGTGACCTCCCGGCCCTGATAGGTAAAGCAAAGATTGCCGAAAATACGGTCGATGGTATGCTCGATATCCGTCCGGTACTCCAGAAAGATGAAAAACTCCTCCCCGCCGGCCCGGCAGCACAGATCCGTGCTGCGGACACTGCTTTTCATCCGGCGGCTCAACTCCTGAAGCACCTGGTCGCCGAACATATGGCCATACCGGTCGTTGATGGCCTTGAAATTGTCGATATCCACCTCCGCCAGGGCGAAGTTGGAATCCGGGTGGTCCTGAATCCGCAGCTCGATCTGCTCCCGGACGCTGGCCCGGTTGAGAAGCCCGGTGAGGGCGTCTCGAGAAGCCTGGCGAAGCAGCTCCTCCATTCGCTCCCGGGAGTCGTGAATGTCCGTCACGATGCCCAGCGCCCCCTCGAACCGGGGAATGGGATCGTCGGACCAGAGGGCCCGGGTGACCACCCGGTGCCAGCGGGTGCCGCCGTCGTAGTGCAGTGGGCAATCCAGCCGGACCTCCGGATTTTCCGGGGTGGTGGCCCGCAGCAGGCGGCTCAGCTGCTGCCAGATCTCCGGCTCCAGCACCCGGAACAGCCGCTCATTTTCGGCGGGTTCCATGATGATCTCGTCCAGCCCCAGCTTTTTGGCGCCCCAGGCGGACAGGGAGATCATGGCGGGGGAAGCGGTGTACTCAAACTGGATGGACTCGGACATGGAGGCGAAGAAGGCGTTGCGCATCCGCTCCCGGTCCAGCAGCCGCAAGGTGCGCTTGGACACATGGCCCTCCCCCCGCAGGGCCTCCTCGGAGATGCCCCGGAGCTTCCGCTGGCGGATCTCCTCGGCGGAGCCGGATTCCAGCGCGGTCCGCAGCCTGCCGGCGTTCTCCTCCAGGCACTCCAAAAGAATGGGGTTAAAGCTGCCGCACTCGCCGCCCAGGATCATCCGCACCGCCTGCTCATGGGAGAAGGGGGGCTTATAAACCCGCTCGCTGGTCAGCGCGTCGTACACGTCCGCCATGGCCACCACCTGGGCGGAAA
>CANQXH010000016.1 GCA_947627745.1 uncultured Oscillospiraceae bacterium | reverse complement strand
AAGCTGGAAATGATGGGTCTGTCCCTGGCCAGCGAGGACAGCAGCGGAAACAATTAAAGTCTCAACCTTGTATAAAGGAGGAAATGTTCATGTTCGGCACTCGTAAGCTGGGGAAGACCAGCGAGCAGAGGAGGGCCCTGCTCCGGCAGCAGGTGACGGATCTGCTGGAAGGCGGCAAGCTGGAGACCACCTTCTACCGCGCCAAAGAGGTGCAGCCCGTGGCGGAGAAGATGATCTCCCTGGGCAAGAAGGGCGACCTGGCCGCTTACCGCAGGGCCATGGCCTATATGACCAAGGAGGATACCGTCCACAAGCTGTTTAAGGAAATCGCCCCCAAGTACGCCGACCGGAACGGCGGCTACACCCGGGTGACCCGCACCGGTCCCCGCCGGGGGGACGCCGCCGAGATGGCGGTCATCGAGCTGGTGTAACGGCCCGCCCCAAGGGGCGCGGAGCCGGCAACAAGATCACAAAAAGGCTTCGGCGTTTTTCCGCCGGAGCCTTTTCCGTAACCATTAGCGCTCTGTCCGGCGGTGAGAATTTGGGCAATTTTTTTGGCTGTCCATGAAGAGATTCTATATTTTAAAATTTGTCCGTGGGTCGAAAACAGTGAGAGAAAACAGTGGATTTGTGAATAAAAGTTGGAAGAACGGTTGCATTTCCCTGGGGGACATGGTATAATACTACAACTATTTACATGGAGGTGAGCGCATATGGAAGACAAGATTCTTGTACTAAAGGACATCAAGAAGTACTATACCGGCGCACAGGCGGTGGTCATGGGCCTAGCCGGTGTGGATCTGAGCTTCTCCCGGGGCGAATTTGTGGCCATTACCGGCGAAAGCGGCAGCGGCAAGTCCACCTTGGCCCATGTCCTGGGGGGCATTCTGCCCTACGAGAACGGCGAGATGTACTTCCGCAGCAGCCCCACCTCTCATTTTGATTCTCTGGATTGGGAGCGCTACCGCCGGGACAATATCAGCTTCATTTCCCAGAACTATGGGATCCTCCCCGGCGCCACGGTGCAGAAGAACGTGGTCAGCGCTCTGCTGCTCTCCGGCATGGGGAAGCGGGAGGCTCAAGGTGCGGCGGAAAGGATCCTCCGGCAGGTGGAGCTGTGGGAGCTGCGCCGCCGCCGGGCGGCGAAGCTGTCCAGCGGCCAAAAGCAGCGGCTCAGCATCGCCCGGGCCCTGGCAAAGCCCGCCCCCATATTGATCGCCGACGAGCCCACCGGCAACCTGGACGCGGAAAACAGCGCCAAGATCATCGAGCTGCTGGCCCAGGCGGCCAAGGACCGGCTGGTGATCCTGGTGACCCACGAATTTCCCGAGGCGGAGGACCTGGCCACCCGGCACATCGTCCTGCGGGACGGCCTGGTGGTGACGGACACCCCCCTCCGGCCGGCCAACGAGCCCGGCGCCATCCGCACGCCCCAGCGGAAAAAACGAGCCCGGAGCCTGTATGTGGCGGGGTTACAGACCGGCAGCAGGCCCATATGGGCCGCCACCGTGGCGGCCTTCTTCGCCCTGACGGCCTTTGCCGTGTTCGCTTTCCTGGGGGTGTTCATTATCAATCTGGATGACACCTCCACCTACCGCTACGATTCCTCCGCCTTCCCCAACGGAAGCAAGACCCGGATCGTGGTTAACACTCTGGACGGCAGCCCCATGACCCAGGAGGACTATGACGCGCTGCTGTCGGTAAAGGAGGTCTCCAGCCTGGAGCCCAATGGGTATGTCAGCGATGTCCAGTATGCCTACCGGGAGGGCATCGACTATCAGGTGACCGTCAGCCATGAGCAGTCCGGAGGAATGACAGAGCAGCATTCCGTTACGTCCAACAGTACGGTCAATGAAAGCGCCCCTTACACCCAGACGATTCCGATGCTTCCCAGCGGCCGGGAATTTCTGGGGGCAGGAAGGATGCCTGAGAATTTCTATGAGGTGGTAGCCGGGCCTGGCGGGCCCAGTGTCGGCCAGACCATCCATGTCGGTTTTTACGCGCCGGCCAAGTGGTCCCGGGACAATGTCATATGGCTGGACTTCCGGGTGGTGGGCGCTACCGGCTGGGGTCATGGCGTGTTCTTCCATGAGTCCGTGGGCCGGTTCCTGATGAGCGCGATGCAGGTAACGCAGGCGACTTATTGCTACCTTCCCCAGGATCCCCAGGCGGCGGACCAACTGGAGAAGGGGACCTTCCTTTGCAGTAAATCCGAGATGGTAAATCTGAACCGGGTGTCCGAAGTGGTACTGACCTTGCCGGTCACCGCGCCGGAGCAGCTGGCTCAGGGCATCACGGAGCTGACCTTGGTGGCGAAGGACAGGTCCAGCCCGATAAAAAACAGCCACGATCTTTTCAACAACCGGCTGCTGATGGTCGACGCGGAGAGCTTTGAGGCGCTCACCGGCGGTCTTGTCAGTGAACAGGTGAGCCTGACCATTTCCGACTACGCCTATACGGACCGGGTCCTGGAGCAGATCCAGTCCATGGGCTATATCGCCACCTCTCCTTACCGGCTGGGCGCCACCAAGCAGGTGCCGGAGCTGGCGGCGGAGCGGATGCAGACTCTGCAGATCTGCCTGACGGCGCTGATCGCGGTGGTGGCGCTGCAGATCGTCCTGCTCCGGGCGCTGTTCTCGGTGCAGACGGAGAGCTTCCGGATCCTGAGCAATATCGGCCTGACCAGCCGGACTGCCCGGGCCTCGGTGCTGTGGCAGATCCTGCTCTTCACCCTGCTGGGGCAGCTGGTGGGCGGCGCGGCGGTCTGGATGTGCGGCTGCAACGGCGTGAAGCGCATTGAGGAAATGCTTCGCTATCTGCCGCTTCCCTATGTGCTGGTTCTCTCCGGGGTCCACCTGGCGGCCTCTCTGCTCTCGGCGCTGCTGGTGATCCGGAGTATGGAAAAGCAGGTCTATCCCCTGGCCGGGAAAAATCGGGACCTGAATTTGGAGGAAGGAAAGGAGGAGGCCCTATGATTCGGGTACAAAATCTGAACAAAACCTATGGCCGGCGGCGGCGTGACGGGAAAAACCGGGTGCTGAAGGACGTCTCCTTCTCCCTGCCAAGCAAGGGCTTTGTGTGCATCCTGGGCCCCTCGGGCTGCGGCAAGACCAGCCTGCTCAACGCTGTGGGCGGTCTGGACCGGTTTGACAGCGGCGTCCTCTCCACGGAGAATGTGAAGGTCCAGCGCTACGGCACCCGGGCCTATGAAATGGAGCGGGACCGGAATTTTGGCTATATCTTTCAGAATTACTATCTTCTGGAAAACCACAGCGCCGCCTATAACGTCTATCTGGGCCTTCACAGCCTCCGGCTTTCCCATGCCGAGAAGCTCCACCGGGTCCGCCAGGCCCTGGCGGCGGTGGACATGGAGCGGTTTATTCACCGCACCGTGGGGGAGCTTTCCGGCGGCCAGCAGCAGCGGGTGGCCATTGCCCGGGCCCTGGCCCGGCGGCCCCGGGTGATCTTCGCCGATGAGCCCACCGGAAATCTGGACGAGGCTAACACCCGGAATATCTGCACCCTGCTCCGCCAGGCGTCCAAAGAGAGCCTGGTGATCATGGTGACCCATGAGGAGCGGATCGCCCGGTTTTTTGCCGATCGGATCATCACTCTTCGGGACGGCCAAATCGCCTCCGACGATCAAAGCTGGGAGCGGGAGAATCTGGAGATCGACCATGACCAGGCGGTGTACACCAAGGGCCTGGACGATGCCCGGGCGGTGGAGGGCTGCGTCAAGCTGCGGCTGCTCCAGGAGCCGGGCGCGGCCCCGGCGGATGTGACGGTGGCGGTGCTGAAGGACCGGATCGTCATCAAGCTGACGGACAGCCGCAATGTCCAGCTGGGCGGGCAGGAGGAGGCGCCCAGGATCATCAAGGGCGCGGCCCCGGTGCTGACGCTGGAGGAGGTGGACCGGCAGAACCAGTCCCAGGCGGCGCTGTTTCGGGACAAGTCCGCGCCGCCCGCGCCTCCGGGGAAGGGCGTCACCTTACCCATGATGTTCCGAGAGGCCCGCGCCCTGAAAAAGGGCAAGGGGATGCGCCGGATCGGCATCAAGCTGTTTTTGGTGGTGCTCACCGCCCTGACGCTGTGGATGACGGGAGACTACCTGGCGCTGTCCAAGGTCGATCCCGAGGATTTCATCACCACCGATTCCCATGTGGTGCGGCTGACCCTGGCCCAGGGCAAGAACCTGGACGCGGAGGACTTTGATCCGGACGATCCGGAGAGCACGGCCACACAATTGAACCGCACACCGGACGAGATCCGCCAGCAGTATCTGGATGACCTGGAAAAGACGGACCTGGACCTGGTCTTTTTGCCCAGCGTGCCGGAGCCGCCGACCATCGGCGTGCGCACGTTCTTCCAGCTGGAAGGAAGTACCATCCGTGTGCCGGAGTTTACCTATGTCCACCTCGACCGGCTGGACCCGCATACCCTGATCTACGGCCGGATGCCCCAGAACCGGGAGGAGATCGTGGTGGACCGGCTGGTGCTGGAGGCCATTCTCAAGAGCGACGGCCTGGTGCAGAACTACCTGACCGATGTGTCTTATTTTCTGAATAATCAGTTTGCCTACACGAAGCGGAATTTTTACGCCACCATCGTGGGCATTTGCGACAGCGGCCAGCGGTCGGTTTATATGCCGTACTCGGCCATGGCGTCGGTTTGCGCCAGCGGCGGTAATGTGATTACCCTGTCGGAATTTCAGGCCCAGTACCCGGGAAAATATGAAGACTTGACGCTGGAGGATGACGAGTGCTTTGTCAATCTGCCCAGCGCCGGGAAAATTTACAGAAATCATAAGGGACGGACTTACAGCTTCGGCAATAATAAGTTTGAGATCAAGGATTTTGTAGAGGAAGAGGAGCTCAGTGCCTTCCTGGTGATCCCGGACGCCCGGGCGGAAACCATGGTCTATAACAGCGCGCTGATCAATTCCAAGTCCCAGGTCCAGATTTACTGCGCCGATAAGCAGGCGGTGATGGCCCACCTGGCGCAAAAAACGCCCGATCAGGAGGCGGAGTATCTGACCGTAACGGTCCATGATGTGTACCAGGAGCAGATGGACACTTACACCCGGGCCGCCCAGCTCCGGGCGGATGCCCGGACCATCGTCACGGTGACGGTGATCGCGCTGTGCCTGGTGATGCTCTACCTGCTGTGCCGCACCCAGGCCCAGAGCCGGCTGGAGCTGCTGGCGGTGTACCGGCTGCTGGGGATCCCCCGGCGGAAGCTCCATGGCATTTCCTCATGGAGTCGCTGTTCGCGGCGCTGGAAACGGTGCTTCCCACAGCTGTGCTGCTGTGCGCGGGGGTCACCCTGGCCAATGGGACCAAGGAGCTGGTCCTGCCCATCGATCTGCCCTGGCAGGCGGCGCTGGTGGTAGGACTTGTCATCTGCGGGTACTATCTTCTGGTGACGGCGCTGCCGCTGGTGCGGCTGCTGGGGATGCCGCCGGCTCAGCTGGCCGCGAAATATGACATTTAAAATCCGCATAAATCCATCCCTCCGGGAAATCCTATCCCCGGAGGGATGAATCATGACGGAAAAGCAATACGGAAAGCTGGTCCAGGAGGCGTCTCCCAAGTCTCCGATCTGGAAGAACTGCCTCAACGCCTTCTGGATCGGCGGGCTGATTTGCGTCCTGGGGCAGCTGCTGATGGGATTTTACGGGGGCCTTGGCCTGGACAAAACCGACGCGGGAACCGCCGTGTCCATGACGCTGGTGGCGCTGTCGGCCCTGCTTACCGGCCTGAGCCTTTATGACGATTTGGCAAAGGTGGCGGGGGCGGGCACCCTGGTGCCCATCACCGGCTTTGCCAATTCTGTGGCGGCCCCGGCGGTGGAGTTTAAGACCGAGGGCTTTGTGCTGGGCGTGGCGGCAAAGATGTTTACCATCGCCGGCCCTGTGATCGTCTACGGGCTCTGCGCCAGCGTGCTGTACGGGGTGGTCTACTGGCTCTACCTGCTGCTGAAATGACGCGAAAAGCGCCCGGAGAGCCGGGCGGTCATAAAAATGCCGGCGCCCTCCCCCGAGGGCGCCGGCGCGATCGCTCATCGAAATGGGGACAGCGTGCGGCTTTCCCGGAAACCGAAAAAAGTAAATAGGGGACACAAAAAGTGGAGAAAACATTGAAAATTCCCCAAGGTTTGCTATAATAAAGGAAAAGGTGACAGATGATGGGGGAACGGCCGTGCAGAGTATCGGAAAGATTGATGTTGAAAAATATAAAGTTGTTTCCGACCGCATTAGAACAGACGAGGTCGTTATAACAGATGAACGTATACAGCATATTCGAGACAGGCACCCACAGGACTTTGAGAGATATTCCGTTTATATAAAAGACATAGTGTAAAGTCCGCAATACATATTGGAGGCCAATAAACCAGATACAGCATTTGTCTTGAAGGAATATGTGAAGGATGGGGAACGGTTCCAGTTAATTTTACGGCTTGCGGTAGAGGGAGATAAACCGGGATATAAAAATTCAGTAATTACGTTTTTAAAAGTAGAAGAAAAGCGATTTAAGCGTTACCTGCGGACTAAAAAAGTCCTTTACAAATCTGAATAACGCGAGTATAATATAGATACAATAGATAGGTGCTTTGAGGTGGTCAATTTCGTGGCAGCCACACGCCGATGGTACTGACAGGGGAAACCCGAGAGATGCAGGAGAATGCCACGCCTGCCAAAGCACCAACCTACACGAAGAGAGTCGCAGAAATGCGGCTCTCTTTTTATATCATTAAACCACTCGCTCAGTGAGCGTTTTAGAGATATTTATTAGCCAGGCATTCAAATGGGGATGATTGCCGTACCAAATTCTTTGCGTAACGGAAACACTAAAATGCTTGAAAATTACGAAAAAAACCGAAAAGCCTTGGATTTCCAAAGCTTTTCGGCCTTCATAAACTGGTGACCCGTACGGGAATCGAACCCATGTTACCGCCGTGAAAGGGCGGTGTCTTAACCGCTTGACCAACGGGCCTGGTAGCGGCAATCTGATTCGAACAGATGACATACCGGGTATGAACCGGCTACTCTACCAACTGAGTTATGCCGCCATGTGGTCTCGGGGATAAGACACCGCCGAAACAGCTTCCTTATTATAGCCAAGAAAGCATGGTTTGTCAAGGGAAAACCGGGAATTTTTCCAAGGATTTTTGGCAAGAATGTTTTTTGAGGTGAAAGAAATGAAATTCGTGGAAAAAGCCGGCCTTTTTGTGCTGGGCGGCGTGGGCTATGTGCTGCTGGAGCTGCTTTGGCGGGGATGGAGCCATGTCAGCATGTTTTTCGCCGGCGGAAGCTGCTTTTTGATCCTGGGACGGCTGGACCGGGTCCGTCTGCCCCTGCCCGCCCGGTGGGCGGCGGGGGCCGGGGCGGTGACGGGGGTGGAGCTGGTCACCGGCCTGCTGGTAAATCGGGATTACGGGGTGTGGGACTACCGGGGGCTTCCGCTGAACTTTATGGGGCAAATCTGCCTGCCCTTTACCCTGCTGTGGCTGCCGGTCAGCGCCGCCGCCATGTATCTGTACCGGCGGGCACAGGCTGTTCCCGCCCTGCTCCGCCGAAACGGCCAGCGGCGCCGGTAAGGCTACTTTGCCCTGTGGAAGCGGTACAGATCCCCCGCGGGAATGTACCACACCGGCACCCGGTCCCCAAGGAGATCTGAGATCCACTCCTGGGCGTACTTCATCCCCAGCTCCTCCCAATTCAGGTGCCCCAGGTTGATCATGGCCTTGGGCCGGCCCTGCTGCGCCGCGTCCCGGAGGTAGGACAGCACCGTCCAGTCGATGACCTCCCCGGGCAGAATCACGTCCGCCCACTCCTCCAATGTGCGGATGACCTCGGCGCCGTACTCCATTTCCGTTCCATCGGCCCGCCGGGCCCCGGCGAAGGCGGTATGCAGATGCCCCACCAGGGCCACCCGGCGCACCTTCTGGGCCGGATCTCCGATATAGCGGACGCCGTTCAGGCCGATGGTCCGGATCAAACGGTCCATCAGCTCCCCCAGGGTGACCTCCGGAATGGTGATCAGGTAGTGCCGGTAGGGGCCGTGGGCCTCCACGGTGTACAGCCCCTCCCAGCCCAGGTGCCGGAGGACGCCGGTAAAGATGCTGTCCGGCCGGTGGGCGTGCATATGGTCGTGATCCCGCCACACGGAGATGCCGAGCCGGGTCAGCAGCGCCGCCTTTTCCTCGAAGACCCGGTTGGGGAAGTCCTCCTGCCAACCGGCGGGATCCCGGGAGGTGTAAAAGGTAGGCTCATGGACCACCAGCAGATTGGCCCCCAGCAGGCCTGCCTGGCGGATCACGTCCATGGTTGCCACCATGGCGGCGGCTACCCCGGTGCAGATGCCCTGCCCGTCTCCCCATTTCCAGCCGTCGCAGCCCTGATAGTTGGGAATCGGGGGATGATAGGCCAGAATGCGGTCCACTACTTCCTGCTTTGTCATGGCGTGTCCGTCCTTTCTGTGTAAAAAGCCGCCGCCCGGTGTCCCTGGGCGGCGGTGAAATTTTGAATCTTATTCACCCTGGGTGGGATCGGTGGTCTCCGGCGGGACGATCCGCTTGGCGACGACCACAAACCGGCCATTGTTCAAGGTGTATTCGCAGGTGGACAGGGTAATCAGCTTGTCCCCGTACTGGGCGGTGACGCCGGTATCGTAGAACTGCCGGTCCTTGATCGCCTTGATAAACTCGTTGAACTCCGCCTCGCTGCCGGCGTTCACGAACTTGTGGTAGGGATAGCCGCCCTCGGAGGTGTACCCGGAGGTCTTGAATACCGCGACGATCTGGTACTCATATTTTTCCGTCAGGGTCTCAAAGGTGAAGGTGGGGTGGGCCTTGTAGAAATCCTCGTATTGATATTGCAGGAGCCCGGCAAACATGGAGCCGTCCTTCATATTGTGGCCGTAGATGGTCATATTGTCGGAGGGCGTCACAACGTCGCAGTCCTCCTTCACATAGAGGCAGCCGTGGGTGGAGTACTCCTTGTAAAAGTCCTTTTGCAGATAGTAATCCTTGGAATCCGGGTGCTGCATGACGGGATATTCCATGGCCAGCACGCCGTCCATGGACAGATACCCTACGATATCCGGATTCAGCCGGTACAGCTCCGCCATGGACTGCCAAATGACCCGATCCTCGTTTGTGATGGGGTCCTTGATGGTGATGAGCTCATCTACGAAGGGGGGCTCGGTGGACTCAGTGCCCGCGGTAGAGTCGGTGGCGTCCGGATCGGTGGGGTCAGTACCGATGTTGGAGCCGGTGCCAGAGGGGGTGATGCTGGGGCGATCATGCTTGTTTTGAAGGTCAGTAAATTGATCGGCGCTATGGACGGACTGGTAAACATAATCCACAAGGAAATAGCCGCTGACCAGGAAGACGCAGCAGAACGCAATCAACAGCAGAATGCTCAGTGAACGCTTCATTTGAAACTTTCCTCCCTTTACAGGTTTCGCGAAACCTTATACAGTATAGCACAGGTTTAGCAGGATTTCAAGTCGGTTTTCCATAGTTTTCATATTGTTAAAAAAGAAGTACCCGGCACCGTTGACCAGACGGTGCCGGGTATTCAGAGAGAAAAAAGAGAGGTAATAAAAATGAAAACACTTCACACACATCACAGAGCATTTGCCTTTGTATGCATATAGTATAACCTGGGAGTATTAAAGAAGTAAGCGTAATTTTATTAAGAAAATGTGAAGCACGGAAAAATACGTCACTTATTTTTGTGCACATTGCCCCGGAGGAAGGGAAGGCTCAACGCATTTTATCCAAAAAGAAGGACTTTTTCCCGAAAAATTTGGCGTTTTCCCCTCTTTTCAGGGTCAAATATTTCATGTATAATAGCTGCAAAACTGTCCGTGCACCATTTGCTTTCACTTTCCAGACCCAAAAGGAGCCCGCTATGACCGCGAAAGACTATCGAACCAAATCGCCGCTGCTGATTTTCCTGGGGTATTTCCGCAGGCACCTGCCGCTGTTTCTCCTGGACATCTCCTGCGCCTGCCTGATTGCCGGGGTGGATCTGGCCTTTCCCCTGATCACCCGCATGGCGCTCTATGAGCTGCTGCCCAATTCCTTGTACCGCGCCTTTTTCACCGTGATGGTCGCCGCCGGGCTGTGCTACCTGCTCCGGGCGGGGCTGTACTACATCGTCTGCTACTATGGCCACACCTTCGGCATCCGGGTGGAGGCGGATATCCGGGCGGACCTGTTCCGGCATATGCAGGAGCTGAGCTTTGACTTCTACGACAAAAACCGCACCGGCCAGCTGATGAGCCGCCTCACCGCCGATCTGTTCGACCTGACGGAGCTGGCCCACCACGGCCCGGAGGATTTGCTGACCTCCGTGGTCACCATCCTGGGGGCGCTGGTGGTGCTGTCCACCATCCAGTGGCGGCTGGCGCTGATTGTGGCGGCGCTGATCCCCATTTTCGTGGCGGTGGTGGCCTTCATGCGGAAGGATATGCGTTCCGCCTCCGCCGCCGTGAAGCAGAAGACCGGCCATATCAACGCCGAGATCGAGTCCAGCCTTTCCGGCATCCGCACCGCCAAGGCCTTCGCCAACGAGCCGGTGGAGGCCGCCCGGTTCGCCGCCGCCAACGAGCAGTTCAAGACCTCCAAGCGGGGCTTTCACCGGGCCATGGGCCGGTTCAACTGCGCCATGGAGTTCTTTCTGTCCATTTTGAACGTGGCGGTCATTGGCTACGGCGGCTATCTGATCATGGCCGGGCGGATGGACTACCGGGACCTGCTGACCTTCAGTTTGTACATCGCCACCTTCGTCTCCCCCATGCGGAAGCTGGCGAATTTTTCCGAAATGTTTGCCAACGGTTTTGCCGGGCTCCACCGGTTCGTGGAGGTGATGGGCACCGAGCCTACCCTGAAGGACGCCCCGGATGCCCAGGCGCTGACCCACGTTCGGGGCCGGGTGACGGTCAAAGACGTCCACTTCACCTACGACGGGGAGAATGAAGTGCTCCGGGGCGTGAGCCTGGACGTGGCCCCGGGGGAGACGGTGGGGGTGGTGGGCCCTTCCGGCGGCGGCAAGACCACCCTTTGCCAGCTGATCCCTCGGTTTTACGACGTGACCGCCGGCAGCATCTCCATTGACGGGATCGACGTGCGCCAGGTCACCCAGCAGTCCCTCCATGAGCAGATCGGCATCGTGCAGCAGGACGTGTTCCTGTTTGCCGATACCATTTTCGAGAATATCCGCTACGGCAAGCCCGGCGCCAGCCGGGCGGAGGTGGAGGAGGCCGCCAAAAGGGCCATGCTCTACGACGACATCCTGGCCATGCCCCAGGGCTTCGAGACCTATGTGGGGGAGCGGGGCACCCTGCTCTCCGGCGGGCAGAAGCAGCGGGTGGCCATTGCCCGGATCTTCCTGAAAAATCCGCCCATCCTGATTCTGGATGAGGCCACCTCCGCTCTGGACTCGGTGACGGAGGCGGAGATCCAGAACTCCTTTGACGAGCTGGCCAAGGGCCGTACCACCCTGATCATCGCCCACCGGCTCTCTACGGTCCGGGGGGCGGACCGGATCGTGGCCATTTCCGACGGCCTGATCACCGAGACCGGCACCCACGAGGCGCTGCTGGCCAAGGGCGGGATCTACGCCAAGCTGTACCGCACCCAGAACGCCCTGGCCCTGGAGGCGGGCTGATGGAGCCGGTCTACCTGGACGATGGGCTTGTGGTGGCGGAAAAGCCGGTTGGGCTGGATTCGGAGCGGGAATTTCCCCAGGCTTTGGAAGCGCGAATCGGCGGGAAGCTGTACCCGGTCCACCGGCTGGACAAAAGCGTGTCGGGGCTGATGGTCTATGCCCGCACGCCCCAGGCGGCGGCGGAGCTGTCCCGGCAGATGCGGGAGGGCGAGTTCCGAAAGGAATATGTGGCCCTGGTCCACGGGACGCCCCCTGAAGAAGGAGCCTGGACGGACCTGCTGTTCCGGGACAGCCGGGCAAACAAGGTCTATGTGGTGAAACGGACGCGAAAGGGCGTGCGGGAGGCAAGGCTGACCTTTGTCCGCCTCCGGGCGGGGGAGCGGAGCCTGGTGCGGATCCGGCTGGAGACCGGGCGGAGCCACCAGATCCGGGTCCAGTTCGCCAGCCGGGGCTATCCCCTGGTGGGGGACCGGCGCTATGGCGGTTCCGGCGAATACGGCAGCCCCATGCTCTACTGCTGCCGCCTGGCCTTTTCCCATGGGGGAAGGCCCCTGGTTTTTGAAAAGCTGCCCAACTGGGCGGAATAACGAAGGCGTACACCACCGTGTACGCCTGTTTTTTTATTTTTCCTCCGGCGGGGGGAGCCGGAGGCCTGTGAGCTTCACGGTGAGGAGCTTGTACAGCACCGAGCTGACGGCGCTGTGGAGCACCAGACTGGCGCAGCCCTGGTCGTCCTCCCGGTCCAGCACCTGGGCGGCTACGGCGTTGACCTGGTCGATAAAGACCACCGCCGTGTCCCGCATCCTGGCCCGGAAATCGGTGTAGACCTGCCGGATTCCCTCCTCGTCCAGGTCGTTGGGGAGGATCTTCTGGATCTCCGTCAGGGTCAGGCTCTGCTTCAGGGCGCAGATCATGATGGCGTAGGCCAGGTGGCTCCGGTCGTACCGCTTCCGGACGGGGGCGGGCATGACCTTGAGGCGGACGTAGTTGTTGATGATGCTGGTAGTGATGATGGGATTCTTCTCATCGTGGGGGATGAGGTCCAAATACTTTCCCACCAGAGCCACGATCTGGTCCACATACAGCGGCATATCGGGCAGCTCCTCCCAGGCGGGGAGGAAATAGTTCTCCATATATTTCTGCCAACGGGCCAGCTTCTTAAAAAACATCTCCCGATCGTAGGCCATCCGGTTTCGCCTCCTTATCTAAATAACAACGTAATTATAGCAGTTTTTGGGGAAGAATGCAAGCATCTTGTAAAAAATATTTCCACGTTTATTTTCAAAAATTACTTTACTTTGCGGATTAAATCGTGTATAATAATATTATCTATTAGAAAGAAGGGGATCATTCCGTGTCCTATCGCGTTTTTACGGACAGTAATGCCAATCTGCCCCGAAAAATCATGGAGGAGCTGGATATCCAGGTGCTTCCCTGCCACTATCTGCTGGATGGGCAGCGGGTGGAGTACAGCGGCGTCATTGACGATTTTGATTCCAAGACCTATTACGACGCGCTGCGGGCAGGCCAGCGGGTGACCACCAGCCTGTTCAACCAGCAGTCCTTTGTCGATCACTTCCGGCCCTTCCTGGAGCAGGGGCAGGACATCATTTATGTGGGACTGTCCAGCGCCGTCAGCGGCTCCTATCACGCCTCCACTCTTGCGGCTGCCGAGCTGATGGCGGAGTTTCCCGGCCGGAAGGTGCGGACCGTGGACTCCCGGGGCGCCTGCCTGGGGGTGGGGATCCTGACCTGCATGGCCTCGGACCTGCGGAAGGAGGGCCTTTCCATCGACGCCGCCGTTTCCCGGCTCAACGAGGCGACAGACCACCTGTGCCAGTATTTTACTGTGGAAAACCTGATGTACCTCCGCCGCTCCGGCCGGATCAGCGCCGCCAGCGCCGCCGTGGGGACCCTGCTGAACATCAAGCCCCTGCTGTGGGGGGACGAGCAGGGCCGGATCGTCTGCGTTCGGAAGTGCCGGGGCCGGAAGAGCGCCGTGGACGCCATTGTGGAAAAGTACCGGACCAAGGCGGTGAACCCGGAGGCCTGCCGGGTGGGCATCTCCCATGGGGACTGCCCGGAGGAGGCCCAGGAGCTGGCGGAGCGGATCTGCGCCATTGCCAAGCCTAAGGAGCTGCTGATCTATCCCCATGAGCCCTTCAGCGGGTCCCACTCCGGCCCGGGGATGCTGGCCCTTTACTTCTTCGGAGACTCCCGATAAGGGAAAAGCAACAGGGTCTGACCGGCGGTCAGGCCCTGTTTTTCTGTAAATTACCCCGTGGAGGCCTGCCCGGTGTCGCCGGTGGTGGCGTCGGCATCCCCGGTGGTGCCGGTATCCTCGGTGCCGCCGGTGTCTCCAGTGGTCCCGGCCCCCTCCGTGGTCCCGGAAGTGCCGGTGTCTCCGCCGGTGGTCCCGGGGGCGGTGGTCTCGTCCTCTCCGCCGGTGGGCTCGGTGGCCTCGGTGGGTTCCGCCCGCTCCCGCACCCGCTGCTGGGCATAGACCATGTCCTCGTAGGTCTGCTGGCTGACCCGGTCCACATTCCGGCTCTCGTAGGCGTAGAGGGCCTCCGCCATCCGCAGCACCCGCAGACCGCCGCTGTCATCGTTGACGATGGAAATGGGGGTGTAGGTGCAGCCCGTGATCCGGGTCTGGTTATATTCGTTGTCCTTGGTGATCTCCAGGTCCAAAATCACCGCGTACTCGGTGCCCGCCCGGGTGGCGTCGCTGAGCAGGTCCCCCAGGGAATAGGCGACCACCGTCCCCGCCTCGGGATCGTAGACGATCTGCTGGACATAGTGGGGGTGGGTGCCGATGATAGCGTCCACGCCCTCCTGGAACATCAGCTCCTGAATGGCCTTCTGGCTGTCGCTGATGGTGTCGTTGTACTCGCTGCCCCAGTGGAGCAGGGCGATGGTGATGTCCGGCTGCTCCTGGGCGATGTTTCGCAGCAGCCGGGTGATGCCGTCCCGGTCAATGCGCTGGTATTCGGTGTCGTAGTCGGTGTACAGGACGTTGACGCAGTCCTCGTTGTCCTCCGGCAGGGCCATGCCGCCCATGCCCTTGGTAAAGGCCACGATGGCCACCCGGACCCCCTGGATATCCCGCATGAGATAGCCCCCGGAGCTGCGGAACTCCGCCGGGGTAGCGTAGGCCCCCACGGCCTCCATTCCGGCGTTGCGAATGGCCTGAATGGTGGTGGCAAGACCGGAGATGCCGTTGGTGATGGACCGGGAGTTTGCCATCTGCACCACGTCCACCCCCGCCGCCGCCAGAGCCTGGACCATGGCCTGGGGGGCGGAGGAGTTGGCCGCGCCATAGGGCGGGCCCACCAGATTCCCCTCAAAATTCACGCAGGTCAGGTCCGCGTCGGCCAAAAGGGGCAGCACGTCCATAAAGACATGGCTGAAATCCCCGGCGGCGTCCCCGGCGTTCACGGTGGTGTCGGTGACGTTCACGTCCCCGGCGGCCACGATGTGGATCACCGTCTCCGGCTGGCGGGGGGCGGTGGTCCCTTCGGTGGCCCCAGGATCGGTCTGGGAAATGGAGGAGGGTTCCTGCTCGCCCAGGGAGATCCAGCCCTGGCTGACGGCGAAGATCAGCCCGCCGCACACCAGAATCACCACGCCCGCCAGCAGCAGCCGGTTCCGCAGCTGACGCTGCTCCCGCTCCCGCTCTTTCTTTTTGGCGGCCCGGCGCTGACGGCGCTGCTCGGGATCGTAGTAATCGAAGGCCATGGACACCCCCCTTTCCTGTCGCTATACCATCCTAGTTTACCACAGATTTTGTCATATCTCAAGTGAACAATCCGAAAACTTCAAAAAACGCAACCGGTAGTTGCGGAAATGGAAGCCGCCGTCGCTGGCGCGCCGGCTATTTTTCCGCTAAACTGAGGGGCGAAAGGAGGCTCTTATGACGCTGGGAGAAAAAATTTATACCCTTCGGAAGCAGGCCGGTCTGTCCCAGGAGGCCCTGGCGGAAAAATTGGAGGTGTCCCGGCAGGCGGTGTCCAAGTGGGAGACGGACCGGGCGGTGCCCGAGCCGGACAAGCTCCTGGCCCTGAGCGACTGCTTTCAGGTGCCCCTGGACCGGCTGATGCGCCCGGAGGAACCGGCGGACCCCGCGCAAAAAACGCCCGCCGCCGGGAAGAAGCGGTCCTGGGGCGTTTGGCTGTGCCTGACGGGGGTGGTGGGCCTGGTAATCTGGGCGGCGCTGACGGCGTTCCTGCCGGAGCCGGGCCTGGCGGATTCCGCCGCCATTACCCTGGACGGAAACGGCATTTTCTGCGGCCTCTGCCTGGGCGCGGTGCTTCTGGGATTCCTCCGCATGCGAAAGGATGACTGAGGAGGTTTTGAACATGGTGTGGTTTTTCGCGCTTTTATCCCTGCTCCTGGGGCCGGTGATGGGAGCGCAAATGGGCGCTTCCTATGGCGCGGCCCTCTGCCGGACGGGGGACAGCGCCCCGGCCTGGGTCGCCCTGCTGCCGGGCAGCGCCCTGCTGGTGCCAATGGCAGTCAGCGGCCTGCTGGCCCTGTGGCTGTGGCGGCGGCGGGGTGGACGCGTCCGGGATGGATGGGCTGCCGCCTTCGCCGGCGGGGCCTGGCTGCTGCTGTGCTGGATGTGCTTCCATGTGGCCCTGGATTTTCAGAAGCTCCAGGCCCCGGTGCATGGCGCTCCCGCCTGGGTGGCCTTTCTGATGCCGGGAATCCCCTATTTTTTGGGGGTGGCGATCCTGGCGGGGCTGGCCCTCTGGCGCTGGAAAAGAAGAAAATAGACCACGACCGCCGGGCTTGCCCGGCGGCCTTTCCTATTTAGAATCGCTCCCGAATGGCGGCGATACCCCGTTCCAGCGCCGCCTCCCATCCCGGGCCGATGGCCTGGGCCAGAAGGGCATATTCCTGGGTGCCCCCATGGGGCACCGCCCAGGCCCCCGCGTCGGTGCCCGGGGCGATCAGGCCCCCCATGGCGGCGAAGCGGCGGACATTTTCCATGGCCCCCGCCAAAATTGCCTCCACCGCCGGGTCGGGATACCGGCCCTTGCCCCGGAGATTGCCGATGGTGGACAAGGTGGGGACCCACACCGTCCCCATTTCCGCCATGGCGGTCAGCGCCGCCTCCCCCAGGTAGGCCCCATGCTCCACAGACGCCGCCCCAGCCCGGGCGGCGGCCTCCACCTGGGCGTCCCCGTTGCCGTGGACCATGACGGACAGACCTAAATCCCGGGCCGCCGTGATCAGCGCCCGAATCTCCGCCGGGTCCAGCCCCGGCTCCGTCAGCACCCCGGGCCGGGAAAAATCCATCAGCCCGGAGATCATGATCTTGAGAAAATCGCCCCCTGCCTCCGCCGTTTCCTTGGCCAGGGCGGTAAATTCTTCCAAATCGGCAAAGCGCCGACCGATAAAGCCGCCGTAGTGCCCCGCCTTGTGCAGGGGGGCCAGGGGGGTGCGGTAGGTGATGCCATAGCCGGGGGCCAGCTCCCGGGCAGCGGCCCCCACGCCCCAGCGGTCGCCCCCGTCCCGGAGGTAGGTAAAGCCCCCGGCCCGGTAGCCTTCCAGAGCGGCCCGGATGAAACCGAGGTCCGGCTCCTTTTCGTGCCGCCGGATGGCGGCCCGCCAGTCCCGGCCGTCCAGGACCATATGGATGTGACAATCCGCGTACATTTCCGCCGCCTCCTTTGGTCCTAGCATAGCACATCCGGGACCGAAAATCAATCCTTGGATATTCTGCCTAAAATAATCCGTTAATTTTTGTCAAATTTTCTTATTTCGATATTGCATTTTCCGGAGGGCTGTGTTAAAATGTGTCCCATGCGACATAAGTAGAAGGTGGTAGTTTTTTGAAACGAAAGATCCCCCGGATCCGGGCCCTCCACTGGGCCACGGACCAGATGATGAGCGAGGCCCTGTCCCAAATGGAGCTCACCGCCTCCCAGGGGGTGGTGCTGGGGTACCTGAGCCGGCAGCAGGAGGCCAAATGCCCCCGGGATATCGAGGAGGCGTTCCACTTAAGCCACGCCTGCACCGCCGGAATTTTGTCCCGGCTGGAGAAGAAGGGCTTTCTGGAGTTTAAGCCCGACGAAAGCGACCGCCGCTGCAAGCGGGTCTACCTGACGGAGAAGGCCGCCGCCGTCCATGCCCATATGCTGGAGTCCATTGCCGGCATCGAGGCCCGAATGATCCGGGACTTTACTCTGGAGGAGCAGCAACAGTTTGTGGCGCTGCTGGACCGGGCCATCGCCAACATGGGCAGCCAAGTAATGAAGGAGGAATCGTAACGCGATGATCAAACGACTGGCCCGGTGCATCCGGGAATACGCCCTGGCCGCCCTGATGAGCCCCGTGTGCATGATCGGGGAGGTGGCCATGGAGGTGCTGATCCCCACGCTGATGAAGGACCTCATCGACAAGGGCATCGATGTGGGGGACGTGGGCTTTGTGGTCCGGCAGGGTGGGCTGCTGGCCCTGTGCGCGGTGTGTTCGCTGTGCTTCGGCGGGCTGTCCGCCATTTTGGCGTCCTACGCCGGCACGGGCTTCGCCCGGAACCTGCGCCACGATATGTACTATAAGGTGCAGACCTTCGACTTTGCCAATATCGACAAATTTTCCACCTCCAGTATCGTCACCCGGCTCACCACCGACGTGGCCAATTTGCAGATGACCTTCCAGATGTCCATCCGCATGGCCATCCGCTGCCCCATGATGCTGATTTTGGCCAGCATCATGGCCTACCGGATCAGCCCCAGGCTGTGCGTGGTGTATGTGGTGGTGCTGCCGCTGCTGGCGGTGGGGATGTTCGTCTTTGTGACCCTGGTCCACAGCATCTTTGAACGGGTGTTCAAGACCTACGACAAGCTGAACAACGTCATTCAGGAGAATCTCCACGGCATCCGGGTGGTCAAGTCCTTCGTCCGGGAGGAGCGGGAGACGGAGAAGTTCACCACCATCTCCCAGAAGATCTACGACGACTTCTGCAAGGCCGAGGGGATCATGGCCTTCTCCAATCCCCTGATGCAGCTGTGCGTCTACACCTGCGTGATTGCCATTTCTTATCTCGGCGCCACTTACATCGTGGCCTCCGGCAACTCCGACGCCCTGGGGGGCCTGACCACCGGCGGCCTGACCTCCATGTTTACCTACACCACCCAGATTTTAAGCGGCCTGATGATGCTCTCCATGGTCTTTGTGACTCTGACCATGAGCCGGGCCCCGCTGCACCGGACCTATGAGATCCTGGTAGAGGAGCCGGAGCTTCGGAACCCGGAAAACCCCGTGACCCAGGTAAAGGACGGGTCCATCGACTTTGAGGACGTGTCCTTCCGCTATTCCGCCACCGCCGGCCGGAACGCCCTGGAGGACATCGACCTGCACATCGCCCCGGGCCAGACCGTGGGCATCCTGGGGGGCACCGGCTCCGCCAAGTCCACCCTGGTCCAGCTGATCCCCCGGCTCTACGACGCCACCGGCGGCGCGGTGAAGGTGGGCGGCGTGGACGTGCGGGACTACGACATCCGCGCCCTCCGGGAGCAGGTGGCTATGGTGCTACAAAAGAACGAGCTGTTTTCCGGCACCATTAAAGAGAACCTCCGCTGGGGCAACCCCGACGCCACCGACGAGGAAATGGTCCACGCCTGCCGCCTGGCCTGCGCCGACGAGTTTATCCAGACCTTCCCCGAAAAATACGACACCCACATCGAGCAGGGCGGCGCCAACGTCTCCGGCGGCCAGAAGCAGCGGCTGTGCATCGCCCGGGCCCTGCTGAAAAAGCCCAAGATCCTGATTTTGGACGACTCCACCTCCGCCGTGGACACCCACACCGACGCCATGATCCGCAAGGCCTTCCGGGAGGAGATCCCCGGCACCACCAAGCTGATCATTGCCCAGCGGGTGGCCTCCGTGGAGGACGCGGACCTGATCCTGGTGCTGGACGGCGGCAAGATCGCCGCCGCCGGCAAGCACGAGGAGCTGCTGGAGACTTCTCCCATTTACCAGGAGGTCTACCAGTCCCAGACGAAGGGAGGGAAGTGAGATGCCCCCTGTCAAATTCCGCGGCGACGGCCGCATGGCCAAGAACCCCATGCAGACCCTTGCCCGGCTGTTCCGGTATATGAAGCCGTACCTCGGCACCATCATCGTGGTATGCGTGTGCATCCTGCTGACCACCCTGGCCCAGGTGGCCAGCAACAAGTCCCTGGAATATCTGGTGGACGACTACGTCACCCCCCTTCTGGGCCAGGCGGCCCCGGACTATGGCCCGCTGATCCGGTTCCTGGTGGTCATGGCCTGCGTGTACCTGGTGGGCATGGTGGGGTCCTTCCTGTCTAACTTCCTGATGATCCGGGTGAGCCAGGGGACCCAAAAGAAGATCCGGGATGAGCTGTTCACCCATATGCAGACCCTGCCCATCCGCTATTTCGACACCCACACCGTGGGCGACATCATGAGCCGCTACACCAACGATATTGACACCCTGCGGCAGATGATCTCCCAGTCCATTCCCCAGTGCATTTCCTCCGTGACCACCATTGTGGTGGTGTTCCTGGCCATGCTCTTCAAATCGCCGCTGCTGACGCTGCTGGTCATTTTGTCGGTGATCGGGATCTTCTACGTCACGCGGTTTATTGCCGGCAAGTCCGCCCGGTTCTTCCTGAACCAGCAGAAGTCCCTGGGCGCGGTGAACGGCTATGTGGAGGAGATGATCAACGGCCAGAAGGTGGTCAAGGTCTTCTGCCACGAGGATGTGACGAAAAAGGAGTTCGATCAGCTCAACGACGACCTTCGCTCCAACGCCTTCAAGGCCGGGGCCTATTCCAATATGATGGGCCCCATCAACAACAACCTGGGCTACATCCAGTACGCCATCCTGGCCATCGCCGGCGGCATTATCGCCGTGACGTCGAACCAGAGCGTGTTGACCCCCGCCGCCCTTGCCAGCTTCCTGCTGCTGAGCCGGTCCTTCAACATGCCCATCGGCCAGGTGAGCAACCAGATCAACGCCATCGTTATGGCCCTGGCCGGCGCGGAGCGGGTGTTTGAGCTGATGGATGAGCAAAGCGAGGAGGACCACGGCTACGTCACCCTGGTCAACGCCCGCATCAATCCCGACGGCACCGTCACCGTGTGCCCGGAGCGGACGGGCCAGTGGGCCTGGAAGCATCCTCATCAGGCCGACGGCACCGTGACCTACGTTCCCCTCCGGGGCGACATCACCATGTACAACGTGGACTTTGGCTACGTCCCGGACAAGACGGTGCTCCACGACGTGACCCTCTATGCCAACCCGGGCCAGAAGGTGGCCTTCGTGGGGGCCACCGGCGCGGGGAAGACCACCATCACCAACCTCATTAACCGGTTCTACGACATTGCCGACGGCAAGATTCGCTACGACGGCATCAACATCAATAAGATTCGCAAGCCGGACCTCCGCCGGAGCCTGGGCATCGTGCTCCAGGACACCAATCTGTTTACCGGCACGGTGATGGACAACATCCGCTACGGCAACCTCCAGGCCAGCGACGAGGACTGCATCCGGGCGGCCAAGCTGGCCAACGCCCACGATTTCATCACCCGCCTGCCGGAGGGCTATAATACCATGCTCACCGGCAACGCGGCCCGGTTGAGCCAGGGCCAGCGGCAGCTGATCGCCATTGCCCGGGCGGCGGTGGCGGACCCGCCGGTGATGATCCTGGACGAGGCCACCTCCTCCATCGATACCCGGACCGAGGCCCTGGTCCAGAAGGGCATGGACGCTTTGATGCAGGGCCGGACCACCTTCGTCATCGCCCACCGGCTGTCCACGGTCATGAATTCCGACTGCATCATGGTCCTGGACCATGGACGGATCATCGAGCGGGGCTCCCACGAGGAGCTGATCGCCCAGAAGGGCACCTACTACCAGCTCTACACCGGCGCGTTCGAGCTGGAGTAAATGGGATCTCACACAAAAAGGGCAGGCGAACGAACGCCTGCCCTTTTCATATACGGAGGACCATTGGGAACTTCGCGTAGGAAAACCGGCTCCCTCGCGGGAGCCGGAATTTTATGAATCAGCCTTGCTGGGCACGCATCTGCGCGAAGCACTCGCTGCAGTAAACGGGCCGGTCGGAACGGGGCTGGAAGGGGACTTTTGCTTCTCCGCCGCAGCGGGCGCAGGTCGCGGTGAAGAACTCACGGGGACCACGGGCGCTGTTCTTGCGGGCGTCACGGCAGGCCTTGCAGCGCTGGGGCTCATTCTGGAAGCCGCGTTCCGCGTAGAATTCCTGCTCGCCGGCAGTGAAAACAAATTCCTTGCCGCACTCTTTGCATACTAACGTTTTGTCTTCGTACATTGATTTTACCTCTCTTCGGATGTTGTGCCCCGTGAACCCGGAAAAACAGGAGATACGCAGGGTTTGATTCGCGGCGGTCTACGCCACAATCCTTATTATAAACGTGTTTTTTAAATTTGTCAATAGAATATAAAATAAAACTCTAAAATTTTCCGGATTTATGCAAAATTCCAGTTAAATTGAAAATTGAGTCTGGCCCTCGAAGGGAATGTGGAGGTGATCATAGGCGGCGGGGGTGGCGCAGCGGCCCCGGGGGGTACGGGTAAGGAAGCCCAGCTGCATCAAATAGGGCTCGTAGATGTCCTCCAGGGTCACCGCCTCCTCTCCAATGGTGGCGGCCAGGGTCTCCAGGCCCACCGGCCCGCCGCCGTAATTCTGGATGATGGCGGTAAGCATCCTTCGGTCGATGGCGTCCAGGCCCAGCTGGTCCACCTCCATCTGCTTCAGCGCCAGATCCGCGGCCTCCCGGGTGATGGTGCCGTTGCCCTTGACCTGGGCAAAGTCCCGGACCCGCCGTAGGAACCGGTTGGCGATCCGGGGGGTGCCCCGGCTCCGGGAGGCGATCTCCCGGGCGCCCTGGGGATCGATGTCCATGCCCAGAATGGCGGCGGAACGGGTGACAATTTTCATCAGCTCATCCGGGGTGTACAGCTCCAGCCGCAGACTGACCCCGAACCGGTCCCGGAGGGGAGCGGTCAGCTGACCGGCCCTGGTGGTGGCCCCCACCAGGGTGAATTTGGGCAGGTCCAGGTGGAGGGAGTTGGCGGAGGGCCCCTTGCCCACAATGATGTCGATGGCGAAATCCTCCATGGCGGGGTACAAAATCTCCTCCGACACCCGGTTGAGCCGGTGGATCTCGTCGATAAACAGCACGTCCCCCGGACTCAGATTGGTCAGCAGGGCCACCAGGTCCCCGGGCTTTTCAATGGCCGGGCCGGAGGTGATGCGGATGCCCACCCCCATCTCGTTGGCGATGATCCCCGCCAGGGTGGTCTTGCCCAGGCCGGGAGGCCCATAGAGCAGGGTGTGGTCCAGAGGCTCGTTCCGCCGGCGGGCGGCCTCGATGTAGACGGACAGGTTTTCCTTGGCCTTCTCCTGCCCGGTGTAGTCCCGAAGCAGACGGGGCCGCAGCCCCACTTCCCCGGCGTCCTGGGGCGCAAAGGTGGGGGAAACCAGAGGGGTGGACAGATCCTGAGAAAATTCCAGACTCATAGGGCCTCCTAAAAAGAAGAAAATCGATCATTTTATGCGTACGGGGCAAGAAACCGCCGTTTTACCTTTTTATTTCCGTGCATTCCTTGTCGGAAATGCTCCCCCTACCCCTTCCGGGGGACCTACTTTCTTGCCCCTGCAAGAAAGTAGGCAAAGAACAGGCTTAAGGGGGCGCTAGGAGCCAACGCGCCCCCCTTAAGAATCCCCCCGCCGCTCCCCAATATTGCGTAAAAGCGGAGAACATATGTGGACTTACGGCTCTATAACGTGGGTATGCAAAATTTAAGGTGCAACGTATTAACTTAGTACGTTGCGTTGATTGTCGCACTGGCAAAAGAAGGGAATCGCACTAAAATAGAAGCAAAAAACTTCTAGATTCCCACTGCACCGATTAAGAAACTCCGCTAGTAAGATCTATCAATCAGCGCTTAGCAGAATTTGAAACGCTGCATGATCGGTTATGCAAATTCACGGTAGACGGGCCGAAGGCCGCCATCGAATTCCCCCCAGCGCCTCTGGCGAGGCGGCGGGGGATTCCAAGGGGGGCGCCTTTGCTCGAAGCGCCCCCTTGGTCGGTTTCTTTGCTTACTTTCTTGCCGAAACAAGAAAGTAAGGCCCCCGGCAGGGGTCGGAGGAGCACTTCCGGCAAAAAATGCACTGAAATAAGAAGGTAGGTAGGCGGATACCTGCACCCGGAAGGGGCAAGGGGAGCACCCACAGCGTGGGCAGTACCAAAATAAAAAGGTAAAGAGGTGGATTTTTGCCCACCCACCCCGCAGCGGTGGCTCTCAGCGGCCGCTGACGGTGACCATTGCCCGGAGGGCATAGCGCACCATATCCTCGGTGCTGGCCTGGGGATCCACCCCCCGCAGGGCGGACTGAGCCTCCGCCGCCGTGTATCCCAGCTCCTGGAGGGCCGCCGCCGCCAGGGCGGCATGGTTCCCGGCGACGGGCGCGGCGGGCGCGGGCCCGGAGAAGTCCAGACCGGCGTCGCTGCCGCCCAGCTTGTCCTTCAGCTCCAGAATGATCCGCTGGGCCAGCTTCTTCCCCACGCCGGGGGCGGCGGTGAGGAGCTTTTCGTTGCCGGTCATCACGGCCAGGGTGAAATTCTGCGGCCCGCCGGAGGAGAGAATGGCCATGGCGACCCGGGGACCCACCCCATTGACGCCGGTGAGCAGCTCATAGCAGCGCTGCTCCTCCCGGGTGGAGAAGCCGAACAGATCATAGGCGTCCTCCCGGATGGACTCGCTGATATACAGCCGGGCGGACTGGTTCAGCTTGAGCTGGGCGGCGGTATAGGCGGTGATCCGGCAGCCGTAGCCCACGCCGCCGCAGTCCACCACGGCCAGGCCCGGTTCCAGGACCGTCACCGGCCCGGAGACATAGTAAAGCATCGTTCCTCCTAACTTTCCTGGGCCCTGGCCAGCAGGGAGGTGCTGGACCGGGCGTGACATAAGGCAATGGCAATGGCGTCGGCGGCGTCGTCGGGCTTGGGCAGCTTCTCCAGACGGAGGATCCGCCGGGTCATGTCCTGGACCTGGTGCTTGGTGGCGTTGCCATAGCCCACCACCGCCTGTTTGACCTGGGCGGGCTTGTAGGAGTAGACCTGCAGCCCGGCCTGGCGGATGGCCAGCAGGATCACCCCCCGGCTCTGGGCCACGCCAATGCCGGTGGTGACGTTCTGACCGAAAAACAGCTCCTCCATGGCCACCACCTGGGGCTTGTCCATGGTCAGCAGCTGGCGCATATCCTCATAGATCATTTCCAGCCGGGCGGAAAAATCCGCCCCCGGCGGGGTGGTGATGGCGCCGCAGTGGAGAAGTTGGCACGCGCCCCGCTGGGCCTCCAGCAGGGCAAAGCCTGTGATCCCGTAGCCCGGGTCGATGCCCAGTATCCGCATGGAGGGCCCCCTTTGCCGTATTTTTCGGTTCCGCCCAGAGGGCGGGAGAAAATGGACTAGAAATCAAAATATAATAGGATCGCCGTCTTACGGCGATCCTATTATAGCACATTTGTTTCCCGTTTCCAAGACGTATTTCAAATTTTGGACGGTGAGATTTTCCATACATGAATTTTCGCCCCCCGGTCATACTAGCGAAAAGAGGCGGTGAGACGGTGGCGGTGTTTTTTTGCGGGACCCGGATCGTGACCGGCGCCGGCGGCGCATCGGAGCTGGGACAGCTGGGGGCCAAGCGAGTGTTTTTGGCGTGCCGGGAGGAGGAGACCCAGGGTGGGCTGGCCCAGCAGGTGCTTTCCGCCTGCGGGGCCCGGGAGACGGAGGCGTTCCGTTTGACCAAGCCCACGCTGAACCTGGCGGCGGAGGGGGCGGCGGCCATCCGCCGGTACCGTCCGGACCTGATCCTGGTGATGGGAGACGGCCAGGCGATCCAGTGCGGGAAAGCCATGACCTGGTTTTCCGGCTCCGCCGCCCCCCTGGCGGCGATTCCCACCACGGCGGACCTGGGGGCGGAGGTCACGGACCAGGCGGCGCTGACCCACGGGACCGCCATGCACTTTCTCCGGGAATCGGGCCTCCGGCCCGGCTGGGCGGTGCTGGATCCCGGAATGCTGCTGCCCCAGACCGCGCGAAAGGTGGCGGAGGGGGGCTTTGCCGTGCTGTGCCACGGGGCGGAGGCCTATGTGGCCCGGAACGCCGGGCCCTTCACCGATCTGCTGGCGGGGGAGGCCTTCAGCGCCACCTTCGCCAAGCTGCCGGCGGCGGCCGCGGGGCTCCAGGGGATGCGCCAGGCCGTGGGGGTCTGCGCAGCCATGGCGGCTCTGGCCCACTCCCAGGCGGGGCTGGGGCTCTGCGGCGCCATGGCCAGGACTTTGGAGCAGACCTACGGAGCGCCCTACGGGGCCCTGTGCGGGATCCTGCTGCCCACGGTGATCGGCTGCAACGCCTATGCCGCCGGGGAGAAATACGGCAAGCTGGCCCGGCTGGCGGGACTGAGCCCCGGGGCCGGGAGCCTGCAAAACGGCCTGGTGCGGCTCCGGCGGGAGCTGGCCATGGCCGGCACCTTGGCCCAGCTGGGCATCGACCCCAGGCAGGTCTGGCTGGACTCGGAAAAGCTGGTCCAGAAAATCTTGCTGGACCCGGCCTGCGCCGGCAACCCCATCCAGGTGGAGGACTTTATGATCCGCCGGGTGCTGGAAGCGGTGACAGGCCACATTTGAGACAGGAGGAAGCTCCATGAAAATCGGAACGGTCAAAGAGCTGCTGGCGCCTGCCCGCCAGGACCCGGCCCTGCAGGGCGTGGCCCTGGTGCTGGTGGAGGCAGGGACAGAGCGGATCGCGGCGGCGGATCTGGTGGGGGCCAAGCCCGGGGACCGGGTGGTGCTGCTCACTGGCCCGGTGGCGGCCAGCGTCACCATGCGGGCGCACACCGACGCGGCGGCCATCGCCATTTTATGATCTCCGGCAGACTGCTGCCCGGAGACAGAAGCCCGGCCGGAGAACAGGAAGGACCTGTTTTCCGGCCGGGCCTTGTTGTTTTCAGGCGGAAATCTGCCGGGAATGTCAGGCGAAAATGCCGCTCAGGATCTCACGGACGTCCTCCATGTGCCCGGCGGTGAAGGGGCTTTCCAGCCCCGCCTCGTTGATAAAGGCCAGGAAAGTGGTCTGCTCGGTGTCCAGGCTGTCCACATACAGCTGGATGCCCTCGCCGGAGGCCTCCTTTTCCTGCTGATAGAGCTGGAAGGCGGCGTCGTTGCTCACCACATAGCTGATGATGTACAGCGGGCTGGTGAAGAAGTGGGTAATGTACACAAAGTCCCGGGGATCCCGCCAGGAGCCGATGCCGTAATCCGCGAACACCTGGGCATAGACCGCCTTGACGTTTTCCAGGGTCAGCTCCTCCGGGGACAGCCGGTAGATCCGATGCTCGAAATCGGCGTAGGCCGCCTGCTCCACCGTGGTGGCCAGACCGTCCGCCAGCTTATACTGCTCCAGATCGGCATTGCCCTCGCCCACGCAGAGGCTCAGATATTCCAGGCCCTGGGAGAAGATCTCCGCCACGTCGATGCCTACGGCGCTGCCGTCGCTGGCATAGTCGTTGCAGAAGTGGCCGAACTCATGGGCAAAGGTCAGCTGGTCTCCCAGCATCCCCGAGGGATTCAGGAACACAAAGGGCTCGGCGTAATCGGAAAGGAAGATCTCAAAGGAGGAGTTGTACTTATTCTGGTCGTAGGTGATGTCGCACAGGCCCAGCTCGTTCATGGACTCGAAGGCCTCCTGTACCACGCCGCCCACGGCGCTGGCGGTCTGCTCCACATAGGCCCGGGTCTTCTCCTCGGAGCAGCTGTAATAGCCTAGGGTCCAGACGTCGGAGTCGTCCACGATCCGGTATAGATCCACCAGATTGTTTTGAATGTCCGCCATGAGGACATCGGCGTCCTCGGGGGCATAGTCCCGCCCGTAGGTATAGTCGTAGGCAAAGTCCAGATAATTGTCGTACCCGGCATAGGCGGCGATCTCCTGCCGCAGCGCCACCAGGTCTACCAGCAGCTGGGCCATCTCCTCGCCGTAGCCGTTGAAGAATGTCTCGGAGTAGTATTCCACATCCAGGGCCTTGGTGGAAAGATCATAGTACTGGGCCTCCAGATCGGCCTCCCGCTCCATCAAGCCGGTGAAGGTATCGTCCCAGAAGCTGTCCCCCTCGTAGTCGTCGAAGAAGTCCGCGCCAAAATACTCGTCGGTCTCCAGCCGCTCCCGGAAGGAGCACTCCGCCAGGGCGTGGTACAGCTCATCCAGCCCGGCGTCCACCGTGGCGGTGCTGGCCTCGCAGAAGTCGTACTCGTCGCCCCAGTATTCGCTTGTCAGGTCGGCGCAGTAGTGGATGTAGCTCAGGGCGTAGGCGGTGTAGAAGGTGCTGTACGCGTCGTTATACGCCCAAATGGCGTCCACCAGCTCCCCAAACCGATTCCCCTGGGCGGCGGCGAGGCACGTGTCCAGAGCGGCCTGATAGGCGTCCAGATCCGGGTGGACGTATTCCATGTCGGCAAAGGCGGTGGGCTCCCAGGGCTCCTCCACATAGGTGGGCTCATCCGACAGGCCCACCATTTCCATAAAGTTGGAAAAATATCCCTCAAAATCCACGCCGCCGGAGCAGCCGGTGAGCAGCAGCGCCAGGGCCAGCAGCAATGCTGCCAAAGATCGAAGGTTTCTTTTTTTCATCAAAATTCCGCTCCCTTCCGTTGCGTTGGTTTCTGGCATTTAGAATACCATATTTTTCGCCTTTGCGCAACTGTCAAAAATCGGCGCTCCCCCAAAAAAACAGAAAATAATCCTTTACATTTGAGGCTTTCCGTGTTAGAATTGTTGCAATCGCAACTGTCATTGGGAGGTATCATTATGTCGGAACTGATTCGGGACATCACCGAGATCAACCGCTGCGGCGCGCAGTACCGGGCGGAGTCCCTGGCCCCGCTGGGGCTGAAATCCTGCCACGCCAGCTATCTGACGGAGATCTGCGCCGAGCCGGGGATCTCCCAGGACCGGCTGGCCCAGCGGATCTGCATCAATAAGAGCAATGTGGCCCGCCAGGCGGTGTGCCTGGAAGAGCTGGGGCTGATCGATCGGATCCCCTGCCAGGCGGACAAACGGGTGATGCGGCTGTATCCCACGGAAAAGACCCTGGCCCTGCTGCCCCAGATCCTGAAAATCATGGACGCCTGGGAGGCCTGCCTCACGGCGGACTTTTCCGAGGAGGAGAAGGAGCTGCTGGCCACCTTCCTGGAAAAGATGAAGGCCAAGGCCATCGCCTGGATGGAGGCGCACTGATTTGGTTCAACTGGAACGGTACCTGCGCCCCCACTGGTGGTATATTTTTCTGACCATGGCCATTAAGCTCCTGGCCACGGGGATGGAGCTGTTCATCCCCGATCTGATGGAGGTCATTTTGGACGAGAAGGTCCCCGCCGGGGAGCTTTCCCAAATATATTTATATGGCGGGCTGATGCTTTTGTGCGCGGCGGCCTGCCTGGGGGGCAATATTTTAGCCAACCGGATGAGCGCCGTCAGCTCCGGACGGATCACCCGGGCCATCCGCCACGACCTGTTCTGGCGGCTGGAGACCCTGTCGGCCCGGCAGATGGACCGGCTCACCGTGCCCTCCGCCGAGAGCCGCCTGACCAGCGACACCTATAACATCAACCAGCTTTTGGCCCGGTTCCAGCGGATCGGCGTCCGGGCCCCCATTTTGCTGGTGGGCGGGGTCATCATGACCATGCGGATGGACGCCCCCCTGGCGCTGGTGCTGCTGAGCCTGCTGCCCATTATCGCCGTGGTGGTGTACTTTGTGACCAAGACCAGCGTGCCCCTCTATACCCGGCAGCAGTCCGTGCTGGACAGCGTGGTGCGGGTGGTGCAGGAGAACATCACCGGCATTCGGGTCATCAAGGCCCTGAGCAAGACCGAGTACGAAAAGGAGCGGTTCCACGGCGTCAACGAGGAGCTGGCCGCCGTGGACCAGAAGGCGGGCATCATCACCGCCATCACCAACCCCACCGCCTCCCTGACCTTGAACCTGGGCCTGACCCTGGTGGTGGTGGTAGGCGCCTTTCGTGTCAATAGCGGCGCCTGCCTGTCCGGGGTCGTGGTGGCCTTTTTGCAGTACTTCACCATGATTCTCAACGCCATGCTGGGCATCACCCGGATCTTTGTCATGTGGTCTAAGGGGGAGGCCAGCGCCAAGCGGGTGGCCCAGGTCCTGGCCGAGCCGGCGGATCTGACAGCCCTTCCCCCGGTGGAGCCGGAAGGGACGCCTGCCCACATTGAGTTCCGGGACGTGTGCTTTTCCTACACCGGGGTGGGGGAGAACATCTCCCATCTGTCCTTCCGCCTGGAGCGGGGCCAGACCTTGGGCATTTTGGGCCCCACCGGCTCCGGCAAATCCACGATTCTTGCCCTGCTGCTGCGGCAGTACGACCCGGATTCCGGGGAAATCCTCATCGACGGCCGGGATATCCGCACCATTCCCTATGAAAAGCTGCGGGAGAAGTTCGGCGTGGCCTTCCAGAACGACTTCATCACCGAGGGTACCGTCGCCGGGAACATCCGGTTTTTCCGGGACCTGCCGGAGGAGGCCCTGACCCGGGCGGCGGAGGACGCCCAGGCCATGGAATTTATCCGGGAGAAAGAGTCCGGCATGGATGCCGAGGTCATGGTCCGGGGCAACAACCTCTCCGGCGGTCAGAAGCAGCGGCTGCTGATCGCCCGGGCCCTGGCGGGGGATCCGGAGATCCTGATTTTGGACGATGCCTCCTCCGCCCTGGACTACGCCACCGACGCTCGGTTGCGCCGCTGTCTGCGGGAGCACTACCAGGATACCACTACGCTGCTGGTAGCCCAGCGGGTCAGCGCCCTGCGCCACGCGGACCGGATCCTGGTGCTCTCCGACGGGGTCGTGATCGGCTCCGGCCGGCATGAGGAGCTGATGCGCTCCTGCCAGGAGTACCGCCTGATCGCCCAGACCCAGATGGGCGAGGGAAAGGAGGGCGCCTGATGCCGAACCCCAATATGATTGGCGGGGGCCGGATGACCCGGGGGGAGACCAGCGGGGACCGGCGGCATTTCTCCGACGTGAAGCTTAACGCCCCCAAGCTGCTCTCCCGTCTGTGGCGGTACATGGGCAAGAACCGGCGGCTGGTGATCTTGGCCCTGGTGCTTTCCCTGAGCAGCAGCATGCTCTCCCTCTACGGCCCCAAGCTCTCCGGCCAGGCCATTAACGCCATTGACCTGGGGGCGGGAAAGGTGGATTTTGACACGGTTTTCCGCTGCGCCGTGCTGATGACGGTGTTCTACCTGGCCTCGGCGGGGCTGACGTACCTATTAAACGTGGTGATGATCCGGCTGTCCCGCACCGTGTCCAAGCAGATGCGCCACGACGTGTTTGAAAATCTCACGGCCCTGCCGGTGGCCTTCTTCGATCGGTTCCAGACCGGCGACATCATCAGCACCATCACCTACGACGTGGACACAGTGAACCAGTCGCTGTCCTCGGACCTGCTGCAAATTTTGCAGAGCACGGTGACGGTGGTGGTGTCCTTCGTCATGATGCTGACCATCGCCCCCCGGCTTGTGATCATCTTCGTATTCACCATCCCGGTGACGGTGCTGTTCACCCGCTGGCTGGCGGGGCTGGTGCGGCCATTGTTCCGGCGGCGCAGCGCCAAGCTGGGGGAGCTGAACGGCTTTGTGGAGGAGATGCTCTCCGGCCAGAAGACCGTCCGGGCCTACGGCCGGGAGAAGGCCGTCCTTGAAAAATTCGACGAGAAAAACGGCGCCGCTGTGGACGCCTACACCGTGGCGGAGGCCTACGGCACCATCACCGGCCCCTCGGTGAACTTTATCAACAACGTTTCCTTGTCGCTGGTGTGCGTGTTCGGCTCCGTGCTGTTCTTACAGGGCAAGCTGCTCATCGGGGACCTGTCCAGCTTTGTCCAGTACAGCCGGAAGTTTTCCGGCCCCATCAACGAGGTGGCCAATATCCTCTCGGAGCTGCAGAGCGCCTTCGCGGCGGCGGAGCGGGTGTTCTCCCTGATCGACGCCAAGCCCGAGGCCAAGGACGCCCTGGACGCCGTGGAGCTGACCCAGGTGCGGGGTGACGTGGAGCTGAAGCATGTGGACTTCTCCTATGACCCTGGCAAGCCCATCATCAAGGACCTGAGCCTCCACGCCCAGGCCGGGAGCCTGACGGCCATCGTGGGCCCCACGGGGGCGGGAAAGACCACCATCATCAATCTGCTCATGCGCTTTTACGACGTGGACACCCCGGAGGACCGGGGCGGGGTCTATGTGGATGGGACGGACGTGCGGCAGCTGACCCGGAGCTCCCTCCGCCGGGCCTACACCATGGTTTTGCAGGACACCTGGCTGTTCCACGGCACGGTGTACGAGAATATCGCCTACGGCAAGCCCGGCGCCACCATGGAGGACGTGGTGAAGGCCGCCAAGGCCGCCCACATCCACTCCTACATTTCCCGGCTGCCCCAGGGGTACGACACGGTCCTCTCCGACAACGGCTCCTCCATTTCCAAGGGGCAGAAGCAGCTTTTGACCATTGCCCGTGCCATGCTTTTGGACGCCCATATGCTGATTCTGGACGAGGCCACCTCCAACGTGGACACCCGGACGGAAATGCGGATCCAGGCGGCCATGCGGGAGCTGATGAAGGGCAAGACCTGCTTCGTCATTGCCCACCGGCTGTCCACCATCCAGTCGGCGGACCACATCCTGGTCCTGAACGGCGGCCAGGTGGTGGAGCAGGGGACCCATGAGAGCCTGATGGCGGAAAAGGGGTTCTACTACCGGCTGTACCAGTCCCAGTTCGACAGCGGCCAGTGACCAAAAAAGAACGGGAACAAGTGCCCGCCGGTCAAGGAAGGATATTCCCTTTTTCCCCCACTTGTGCTATACTATAAAAAACGGCTCATTTTAAGGAGGTCTTCATCTTGAAGCACCGGATTTTCCAAGGAACCGCCACCGCCCTGATCACCCCCATGACCCCGGCGGGTGTGGATTTTGAGACCCTGGGGCGCCTCATCGACTTCCAGCTGGGGAGCGGCGTCAACGCCCTGGTGCCCGTGGGCACCACGGGAGAGAGCGCCACCCTCACCGCCCAGGAGCGGGGGGAGGTCATCCGCTTCACCATCCGCCGGGTATCGGGCCGGGTGCCTGTGATCGCCGGCACCGGCACCAATTCCACCGCCCAGGCGGTGGAGCACACCCGGGCCGCCTGCGGCGAGGGGGCGGACGCGGTGCTGGTGGTGACGCCCTACTATAATAAGGCCACCCAGGCCGGGCTCATCGCCCACTACACCGCCATTGCCGATGCCTCGGACAAGCCGGTGGTCCTCTACAACGTGCCGGGCCGCACCGGCTGCAACCTGCTGCCGGACACGGTCTCCGTCCTGGCGGACCACCCCCGGGTCGCGGCGGTGAAGGAGGCCAGCGGCAACATCGGCCAGATCGTGGAGCTCTTCGCCAAGTGCGGCGACCGGGTGGACGTGTACTCCGGGGAGGACGGCATCACCCTGCCTATTTTGGCCATGGGCGGCGCGGGGTGCATTAGCGTCTTGTCCAACGTGGCCCCCAAGCAGACGGTCGCCATGACTGACGCCTTTTTTGCCGGGGACCTGAAAACCGCCGCCGGGCTTCAGTGCCGGCTGCTGCCCCTGATCCGCTGCCTGTTCAGCGAGGTCAACCCCATCCCCGTGAAGGCCGCCGCCGCGGCCCTGGGCTTTGGGGAGGGATATCTGCGGCTGCCCCTGACCCCCCTGGAGGAGGCCAAACGGGCGGTGTTACTTACCGAAATGAGAAAGCTGGGGATTTTGCCGTGAATGTGATCCTTTGGGGCGCCAACGGCGCCATGGGCAAGCTTCTATCCGCCCGCCTGGGCAGCCAGGTCACCGGCCGGGTGAGCATCGACGGGGAGGACGGGGCCGCCAGGACCTTTGAAGAGCTTCCCGATCCCCGGGCCGACGTGATCATCGACTTTTCCCACCACAGTTCTGTGGGAGACGTGTTAGAGGCGGCCAAGAAGCTCTCCTGCGGGGTGGTGATCGGCACCACCGGCCACACCCGGGAGGAGAAGGATTTGATTTTTGCCGCCGCCCGGGAGGTGCCGGTGTTCTACGCCGGGAACATGAGCCTGGGCATCGCGGTGCTGTGCCGCTTGGCCCGCACCGCCGCCGCCTATTTCCCCGAGGCGGATATTGAGATCGTGGAGGTCCACCACAACCGGAAGGTGGACGCCCCCAGCGGCACCGCCCATATGCTGTTCCAGGCCATCCAGGCGGTGCGGCCCCAGGCCCGGGAGCACTGCGGCCGGGCCGGGGAGGGCCGCCGGGAAAAGGACGAGATCGGCGTCTCCTCCCTGCGGATGGGGGCCGTGGTGGGCATCCACGAGGTCCACATCTGCACTCCCAGCCAGACCCTGACCCTCCGGCATGAGGCCCATGACCGAGGGATGTTTGCCGACGGGGCGGTGGAGGCCGCCCGGCAGGAGGAGCTGGCCCAGAGCGAAAAGGCCGACGCGCTGCGTCTGTGCGGCGAGCTTTTGCAGGCGAACCTCTGGGCCTGCAAAAAGGGGGACCGCCAGGTCACGGTGCTCAACTACTATACCGGGGAGCCGCTCACGATCCGGCTGGATCCGCGCCTTTCCCCCAACGACAACGCGCAGAGGTATTTCCGGGACTACAAAAAGCGCCAGACCGCCGGCAAGATGCTGCAAAAGCTGCTTGCCGACGGCGCGGAGGAGATCGAATACCTCAAGACCGTGCTCTATGAGGTCGAGTTCGCCCCCGGCGAGCAGGCCCTCAACGAGATACGCGCCGAGCTCAAGGGACAGGG
>CANQXH010000015.1 GCA_947627745.1 uncultured Oscillospiraceae bacterium | reverse complement strand
CCGCCCCATGGGCGGCGCTTTGTTTTTCCACCCGCCGGGGATTCACTCGCGAAGGGTCCGCCGGGTCCAGCCCCGGCGGCCGGCAGCCCACCGGGCTGCCGGATTGAATCGTTCGAATCCCCGGCTATCAAAAGTAAAACACCGCCCCATGGGCGGTGTTTTACTTTTGGTGACCCGCCGGGGATTCGAACCCCGGACCCATTGCTTAAAAGGCAATTGCTCTGCCAACTGAGCTAGCGGATCATGGCTGGGATGGCCGGATTTGAACCGACGGATGCCAGAGTCAAAGTCTGGTGCCTTACCGCTTGGCGACATCCCAATGTGGAATCCGGCATCGGACACGGGACCTATTATAGCATGGCGGAATTCATTTTGCAACCTCTTTTTCGGTTTTTTTGAAGGCGAATTTGGAGCTTCACCGTGTCCGGAGGCCGTCCCGTCAGGGAGAAATAGCCGGCCAAGGAGGCCCTTCGCCCCCAATGGGTCACCCCGCCGGAGCCCCGGCGGGGTGACGCGTTTTAACCCGGCATATTTTCGGAGGTCACGATCTCGCCCTCCACGCCGCCGGCAAAATAGGCGTCCAAAATCGCCCGGGCCACGCTGGCCACAGCGTTGCCGTGACCGGCCTTTTCCCCGTAGACCGCAATGGCGATGGTGGGGTTGTCGATCGGCGCGAAGCAGATAAAGGCCGCGTGGTCCGAGCCGACGCCCAGGCCGTTCTCGGCGGTGCCGGTCTTGCCCGCCACCCGGATCCGTTCATTGAAGCCGGCAAAGGCGTCCCGCGCCGTGCCGTTGGGCTCCTGGGTCACCTGGTACATGCCCTGGGTATAGGCCTGATACGCCTGGTCGGAAATTTCAAAGGTACTTAAGAGGGTGGGCCGGCTCTCCATGATCATCTCCCGGTAGTCCGGGGACACCACCCGGCTCAGGAAGGTGGCCTTGTACCGC
Source organism: uncultured Oscillospiraceae bacterium (assembly GCA_947627745.1). Lineage (GTDB taxonomy): Bacteria > Bacillota > Clostridia > Oscillospirales > Oscillospiraceae > Faecousia. The sequence goes on along the minus strand of CANQXH010000015.1, from coordinate 33,742 downwards.
TGGCCTCGGTTGGCCAGAACGGAGGCGTAGACGCACATCTGCAGGGGGGTAAATTTGTTGTCCGACTGACCGATGGCCGCCATGATGGCGTCGGCCTGATACCAGCCGGCGTCGTCGGGATTGTTGCCGTGCAGCAGCCGTTTCGTCTCGCGATTGGCCCGGTAACCGATCTCCTCGTACAGCTCTACGCCGGTGGCCTCCCCCAGGCCCATGGCCTTGGCGGTGGCGTCGATAATATCCCAGTCGCTGATGTGGTCGCCGATCCAATAGTAGAAATAGTTACAGGAGACCTCCAGGGCGTGCACCACGTTCACGTTCTCATGGACCGTCCCGTATGAAGAATACTGCAGGCAGTCGGCGTAGAAGCCCGAGTCGATGTACCGGTCATAGCGGCCCCGGTCCTCGATCTCCGTGTTGATATTGATCATTCCGCAGTCGATGGCGGCGATGGACACACAGGGCTTAAAGGTGGAGCCCGGCGGATAGGTGGCCATCAGCGCCCGGTTGAACAGGGGATCAAAGGGGGCCTGGAGCGTTTCATTGTATTTTTCAAAGAAGGTACTCAGGTCGTAGGTGGGATAGCTGGCGCAGACCAGGATCTGCCCGTTGCGGGTATCGATGGCCACCACCCCGCCGCCCTCGGCGTCCTTGCCGTCGGTGGTGTTCTCGTCGGTCCGGAGATTCTCCAAAACCGCCGCCAGCCGCTCCTCCGCCACCATCTGAAGGCTCAGATCAATGGAGATCTCCACGTTGTTGCCCGCCTGGGGCACCGGGTCGTAATAGGTGTTGATAACTGTGCCGTCGGAGGTCACCTCGTCCCAGCGGATACCGTCGGTGCCGTGGAGCTGTTCCTCAAAGGCCTTTTCCAGCCCATCCTTGCCCACGTCGGCGTCCATGGGGTAGCCCAGCTCCTCGTAGTACGCCCACTCTTCATCGTTCATAGCGCCCACATAGCCCAAAATATGGGCCGCGCAGTCGGTATGATACTCCCGCACCGTGGCGGCCTCCACGTTCAGGCCGGGGATGTTCATCTCCAGCACCTCCGAAAGGGTGTCGTTGTCCACGTCGGAGACGAACAGGTAGTTGGCGATGGGCACCAGCACCCGCAGACGCAGCTCATAGCGCAGCCCAATCACCGCCCGGGCCTCCTCGTCGGTCCACTCGTCGGGCAGATCGTAGATGGCCCGGAGCTTCTGGATCAGCAGCGGGGCGGTGATGTCCGAATCGTAGCCCAGGTCATGGAGGTACTCCTGGAAATAGCCCCGCCAGGTGGTGTTTTGCTCGTCTAAGGTGTACTCAAAGGGCCGGGTCTTGGTCACCGGGAAGTTCTCCGCGTAGTCGATGCCCCGCTCCTGGCACAGCTTTACCATCTGGTACAGGTACTGGTTGGGGTTGTCCGAGTCGATGAACACGAAGTAATTGATCACCAGGTCATAGCTGGCCCGGTTGCCCACCAGCACGTTGCCGTTCCGGTCCAGGATCTCCCCCCGGGCGGCCTTCACACGGGTCTCGGTGATGAAGGTGTCGGCGTTGTTGGTATCTCCCTTGGTCTCGATAAACTGAATGTCAAACAGCCGGGCCGCAAAGAGCACCAGCACCAAACTAAACAGGGTGATCAGCACATTCACCCGCACACGGGTCATTCTTTCCATGTTTCTCCTCCGATTCGGCTGATGGCCTTGGCGGCGGGGTACACCGCCGGGGCAGCCAGGCAGGTGACCAGCCAGGTGACCAGAAAGCCCCCGATCCGGGACCAGATGGTCCGCCCGTCGTAAAGGCCAACGATAAACACCAGGATCTCATAGGCCAGCAGGGAGGGCACCACGCAGACCAGGGTGGCGCTGAAGCCCTTCCGCAGGAACGCCTGGCGAAACACCGTGGCGCCCACCCCCAGGAAGGTCAGCAGCACGATCACATGATACCCCGGGGCGGAGCCGGAAAACTGATACACGCAGGACGCCGCCAGGGTGAAGACGCAGCCCCCCTCGGAGCATTCCAGCACGCACACCGTCAAAATCACGCAGGGAACCAGGTCGGTGGTGGCGCCGAAAAGCCGCAGGCGGCTAAAGATCACGTCCTGGAGCAGGGCCGCGAAGAGTACCAGCAGGCCGTAGAGTACCCATTTCAGCAGGGCCAGCCGCTGCAGCTTGGTCAGATACAACCGGCTGAGCAGCCCGGGGCCGGTCTTATCCGGCCGAAATTCGTACTTTTTCCGCGCCATAGCTCACTCCGATTCAAAGCTGGTGAGGATGAACACCTGCTCCAGCTGGCCGAAGACCACCGCCGGGGTCAATATCGCGTATTTTGCCACGCCGGTGTCGGAAAAGCCCGCGTCCACCACATAGCCCAGCACCAGGTTCTTGGGGTACATGGAGGAGCCGGAGGTGACCACCTGATCCTGATTGCGGATCACGGCGGAGGTGGGCAGATAGTCCATCCGCATCATGTCGGCGTAGCCGCCGGTGTAGTCTCCCCGGACCATGCCGTTGTAGCCGGAGGAGGCGATGGTGGCGGAGATCTCCAGGGTGGAGTCCAGCACCGTGCGCACCCGGGAATAGTTGGGCCCCACCTCCTCGATGATGCCCACCACCTCGGAGTTGGCGGTGATGACGCACATCCCCTCCTCCACGCCGGAGGAGGCGCCTCGGTTCAGGGTAAAGCCCCCGGCCCAGTCCACCGAATCCCGGCTGATGATATAGCAGTCCAGCAATGTGTAGTCCTCGTGGAGGCTCTGCATATCCAGCAGGGCCCGGAGCCGGTCGTTTTCCCGTGAAACGGTGTCCGCGTTCCGGGCGTCCTCCCGCATCTGGGCGATCTGCTGGCGCAGGGCCGCGTTCTCCGCCTCCAGCGCCTCATAGCGGAACATATAGCTGTAAAATTTCTCCGCCTGACGCACCAGGCTGTCCGCGCCCGTCCGAATGGGCGACAGGATGCTCTGCACCAGGATGCCGGGATAGTCCCGCCCCGTCAGGTTGGAAACCACGCCCAGCACCACCGCCAGGATCACCGCCAAAGCCAGGATCAGCCGGATCCGCCCGGTGAAAAAGTGTCTCATGCTCGGTCCTCCCAAAGCTCCGGGGCCAGTCTGCGGAGCATCCCGTAGACCCGGCACACCGGAAGTCCCATCACGTTATAGAAGTCCCCGGCGATGCCGGTGACGAACACCGCCCCGCCGCCCTGGATGCCATAGGCCCCGGCCTTGTCCATGGGCTCGCCGGTGGCAAGATAGTTTTCGATCTCCCAGTCCTCCAGCTCCCGGAACTGAACGGCGGTGAGCTCCGTGCCGGTTTCGGTCCCCCGGTCGGAGGTCACGGTGACGCCGGTCATCACCAGATGCTCCCCGCCGGACAGGGCCCGGAGCATTTCCCGGGCCTCATTCCGGCTTTGGGGCTTTCCCAGCACCTTCCGGTCCAGCACCGCCACCGTGTCCGCCGCCAGGATCACTTCTCCCGGGGCCCGGAGGGCGGCGGCGGCCTTCCTGGCGCTAAGCTTCGCCACCGCCGCCTCCGGCGGCAGGTCCGGATCCATTTTTTCATCGACATCCGCCGGGCGAACGCTGAAATCGATCCCCAGCAGGTGCAGCAGCTGCCGCCGCCGGGGTGAGGCGGAGGCCAAAATCAGTTGTGTCATATCGTATCCCCCTTCCGGGGCGGGCTTTAGTCCACGCCCCGCAGATACAGTCCCCGGGTGCTTCCTCCGGGGTCGAAGGCGGCGGGGCTCTCCAGGGCCTGGAGGACCTGGTCCACCTCCCGGCTGTTTTCCGTGGTGAATAGCAGCCGGACCGCCCACAGGCCCAGACGGTTCAGATCCTCCTGCCTGTCCATCAGGTTGAGCTTCCGACCGTTGTACAGCACCGAGCGGCAGGTGTCCCCGTCCCGCAGGACGGGAAATTCCGCCCCGGTCTTGTCCATCAGCTTGGTGGGGGCCAACTCGCAGGTACACGCCCCGGTGCGGCCCCGGATCAGGCAGTTTTCCGTCACCATCAGGGGCAGCCGCCCATAGGCCAGGATCTCGCAGTCCACCGCCTTGCTCACGTCCCGGATCTGGGGCAGGGTCATTTCAAAGCTCAAGGTGGCGGAGCGCAGCTCCAGCCGGGCCATTTGATTGACGGCGGCGGAATTGTACAGGTTCAGCCCGAAGTCCCCCCGCACCGCCATGCCGCATTCCCTTGCCGGGAGCAGCAGGCCGGGATTCCCCGCCAGCACCTCCCGCACCCCCAGGGCCCGCAGGTCCAGCATGGCCTGGCGGAGCTTGGGAAGCTCGGGATCGTGGGCGATCCGGGGCAGCACGGCGCAGACCCGGGCCCGGGCCAGCAAACTCCGGCACCAGGCGGGGTCCTGCCGCAGCAGGTGGATGGGCACATACAGCACCGACAGCGGCGTGTGGAGCAGCCGGTCCGTGGCCTGCTCCCGGGTGGTGATCTGGACATTCACCGCCGGATGGCTCCTGGGTCCGGCCACATGGCGAATCTGGGGGGGCTTTCCCAGCCGGGGGGGCTCCCGCCGGGCCCGGAGGGCGGTGAGCTGATTCAGGGCGTCCCGCCGCAGGGCGTTGATGGCGGCGGCGGAGAGGGTGAAGCCTGGCTCCACCTCCGCCTGGACGTCCAGGCATTGATAGGGGGTGCCTCCGGTTTTCGCAAGCCGGGCGGCCAGGGCCTCCGGGGTCAGGAGAATGTTCCTGACAGGCTCCCCTCTGGGCCCGTCCACCCGGCAGACCCGTCCCTCCGGGTCCGCCACGGTCAGGCGGCTGCCCAGGCTGGTCACCGAGGCGGCCATCCGCACCCCCACCCGGGGGGTCTCTCCGGCCTCGTAGGTCTGGCGGGCCTCCTTCATCCAGGGGGCGTCCCCGCCCGGCTCCTGGCGGGTGCCGAACATCTCCGGCCCCGTTCGGCCGGTGTAATAGCCGTCGGTAAAGCCCTGGCGGTTGAAGGCGGCCAGGAGTTTGTCCATCATTTCACGGGTGACGGCCTTGCCGTCCAGGGCCTGGCGGTACACCTGGGTCACCGCCGCCACATACTCGGGCCGCTTCATCCGGCCCTCCAATTTAATGGAGGTCACGCCGAAGGCCGCCAGCTCCCCTAAGTAGGTGACCAGGCAGTTGTCCTTCAGGCTCAGGGGGTATTTCCCTTCCCAGCGGCCGTAGCCGTAGCTCTGGCGGCAGGGCTGGGCGCACCGGCCCCGGTTGCCGGACCGGCCCCCGATGACGGCGGACAGATAGCACGCTCCGGAATAGCACATGCACAGCGCCCCGTGGGCGAAAACCTCGATCTCAATGGGAGAGTTTTGGCAGATATAGCTGATCTCCTCCCGGCTCAGCTCCCGGCTGAGGACCACCCGCTTCATGCCCCAGGCGGCGCACATCTGCACCCCCGGCAGGGAATGAATGGTCATCTGGGTGGAGCCGTGGATGGGAATGTCCGGAGCGATCCGGCGGCAGAGCTCCGCCACCCCCAGATCCTGGACGATAAAGGCGTCCACCCCGCTGAGGGCGGCCTGGCGGATCAGCTCCGCCGCCTGGTCCAGCTCCCGGTCGGAGGTCAGGATGTTCAGCGCCAGGTGGACGGCCACCCCCCGGATGTGGCAGTAGCGCACCGCCTCGGTCACCGTCTGGGGGGTAAAATTTTTCGCGCCCTGGCGGGCGTTCAGGGTCTCGTAGCCCAGATACACGGCGTCCGCGCCGTTCTGCACCGCCGCCCGGAGGGCCTCCATGGACCCAGCCGGCGCCAAAAGTTCCAGCATAGCAAGTCTCTCCAATGGATATTTGACTTATTATAGCATATTTTCCGGGCAGAGGCTACCCTGTCCGGAAAATTTAATGGAATATTCACAGGCGGCGCCCTATTCGCCGGCCCCGCTTCCCCGGCTGTCCAGGTAGATCATCAGCACGGCGATGTCCGCCGGGCTGACGCCGGAGATCCGTCCGGCCTGGCCCAGGGACAGCGGCCGGATCCGGGCCAGCTTTTCCCGAGCCTCCAGCCGCAGGCCCTGAATGGCGGAATAGTCGATATTTTGAGGCAGGGCCCGGGCTTCCTCCCGGCGGAACTGCTCCACCTGCTTTTCCTGCCGGGCCAGATACCCGGCGTATTTTGTCTCGATCTGCACCGCCTCCCGAATTTCCGGGGCCAAGTCCGGCCGGTCCGGGTCGAAGGGAGCCAGGTCGTCGTAGTCCACCTGGGGCCGCCGGAGCAGCTCCGCCAACCGAGCGGAGCCGGTCACCGGGGCGGAACCCCGCTGCCGGAGCATCTCGTTGAGCGCATTGCTCTCCGCCACGCCGGTCCCCTCCAAACGGCGGACCTCCCGCTCCACTGCCCTGTATTTTTCCGCCACCGCCTGGCGGCGGGCCTCATCCACCAGGCCGATCTTTGCCCCCAGGTCGGTGAGCCGCCGGTCGGCGTTGTCCTGCCGGTGGAGCAGGCGGTATTCCGAGCGGCTGGTCATGATCCGGTAGGGCTCCTCGGTGCCCTTGGTCACCAGATCGTCGATGAGGATGCCAATATAGCCCATATCCCTGGTGATGATCACGGGCTCCTTCCCCTGGACGCTTCTCGCGGCGTTCACCCCCGCCAGCAGCCCCTGAACGGCAGCCTCCTCATAGCCGGAGGTGCCGTTGAACTGCCCCGCGCCGTAGAGCCCCGGCAGGGTCTTGCACTCCAGGGCGGCGGTCAGCTGGGTGGGGTCCAGGCATTCATATTCGATGGCGTAGGCCGGGCGCATCATCTCCGCCCGCTCCAGACCGGGGATGGTGTGGAGCATCCGCAGCTGCACGTCCTCCGGCAGGCTGCTGGACAAACCCTGGATATACAGCTCCTCCGTGTCCAGCCCGCAGGGCTCCACAAAGAGCTGGTGGCGGGTCTTGTCCGGGAAGCGGACCAGCTTCGTCTCGATGCTGGGGCAGTACCGGGGCCCCACCCCCTGGATGGTGCCGTCAAAAAGGGGGGAGCGGTGGAGATTGGCCCGGATGACGGCGTGGGTCTCCTCGTTGGTGTAGGTCAGGTAACACTTGGCCCGGTTTTCCGGGGGCCGCGCCGTCCGGAAGGAGAAGCCGGGACACTGATCGTCCCCCGGCTGGGGCTCCATTTTGGAAAAGTCCACGCTCCGCCGGTTCACCCGGGGGGGCGTGCCGGTCTTGAACCGCCGGAGATGTAGCCCCAGGGCCCGGAGACTGCCCGCTAGGCCCGTGGCCGGGTGCATCCCGTCGGGGCCGGAGGGGTAGACCGTGTCGCCGGTGATCACCGTACTGTCTAAGTAGGTGCCGGTGGCCAGCACCACCGCCCGGACCCGGTACTCCGCCCCCAGCCGGGTCCTGAGGCCCAAGATTCGGCCGTTTTCCGTCAGAAGCTCTGTGACCATGGCCTGCTTCAGGTCCAGATTCTCCTGGAGCTCCAGGACGTGCTTCATATACTGCTGATATTTCCGCCGGTCCGCCTGGGCCCGGAGGGAGTGGACGGCGGGGCCCTTTCCCAAATTCAGCATCCGGTACTGGATGCAGCACTCGTCGGCGGCCAGGCCCATCTCGCCCCCCAGGGCGTCCAGCTCCCGGACCAGGTGGCCCTTGCCGGAGCCGCCGATGGCGGGGTTGCAGGGCATATTCCCCACGGCGTCCAGGTTGATGGTGAAGATCACGGTGCGGCAGCCCAGCCGGGCGGCGGCCAGGGCGGCCTCGATGCCGGCGTGGCCGGCCCCCACCACCGCCACGTCGTATTCCCCGGCGAAATAGGTCATGCCTCCGCCTCCAGGGGCCGGGCCACGATCTGGCAGCGGTGGATGGGAACGCCCTGGGCCAGGAATTTTTCCTCATACCCGGTCAAAATGCCCACCGGGCCCTGGGCGTGAAGATCGTCCGTGACGTTCTTTACCTCCAGGCCCAGGGCGGCGCACTCCTCCAGGGTGAAGGCGAACAGGGGTGCGTTGTCGGTTTTGAATAGAACCTCCCCGCCGGGGGTCAGGGCCTGGGCATAGAGCCGGAGGAAGCTCCGGTGGGTCAGGCGGCGCTTGGCGTTTTTCTTCCGGGGCCAGGGGTCGGGGAAATTGAGATAGATCCGGTCCATCTCCCCGGGGGCGAAGCACGCGGAAAGATTGGCCACATCCATGTCCACAAAAAAGACGTTTTTCAGCCCGGCGTCCCGGGCCTTCTCCATGGCCATGACCATGGCCTCCCGGCACCGCTCCACGGCGATTACCAGCGCCTCCGGATGGGCCGCCGCCAGCTTCACGGTAAATTTGCCCTTTCCGCAGCCCAGCTCCACCCACAGCCCGGCGCAGCCGGGCAGCAAGGACCGCCAGGACCCCCGCTTGCCGGCGGGGTCCGTCACCTGCCAGGCGGCGCAGGCGGCCATCCGGGGCTCCAGATTGGGCTTTTTCCGCATTCTCATAACCATTCCTCCAAAGGGGCGTTTTGGGTATTATATCAAAACCGGGGCTCCCTGTCAATCGCGCCAAAAAGGCCCAATCCGGCGGGAAATAATGGGTCCCCTGCCTGGGACCGGGTTTGACATTCCATTTTCGCCGTGGTAAAATAATTTATATCGCGGCAAAGAATTCGCCGTTTTCGCGAAAAGGAGGGATCCGGGCGTATGAAGGTGCTTCTTCACATCTGCTGCGCGCCCTGCGCCAATATGTGCATCGATGTGCTCCGGGGGGACGGGGCGGAGCTGACCGGCTTCTGGTACAATCCCAATATCCACCCCTTTACCGAGTACCGGGCCCGGCGCAACTGCCTGCGGGAATACGCCCAGACCGTGGAGCTGCCCCTTTTGGAGCGGAACGACTACGGCCTGCGGCCCTTCGTCCGGGCGGTTGCGGCGGACATTCCGGGACGCTGTGCCGTGTGCTATGAGATGCGGCTCTTTGAGGCCGCCCGGCAGGCCAAGGAGGGAGGCTTCGACGCCTTCACCTCGTCGCTGTTCATCAGTCCTTATCAAAATCATGAGCTGCTCCGGGAAACGGCCCAGCGGGCGGCGGAGGCGGCAGGCGTGCCGTTTCTCTACCGGGACTTTCGGCCCTACTTCCGGGAGGGGCAGGCCCGGGCCCGGGAGCTGGGGATGTATATCCAGAAATACTGCGGCTGCGTCTTCTCCGAGGAGGAGCGCTACCTGAAAAAGAGCAAGATCATTCCGTAGGAGGCACTATGACGCAAATGCGATATGCCGTGCCCTGCCTGTTCGGCCTGGAGGGCCTGGCAGCGGAGGAGCTGCGGCGGCTGGAGATGGAAAACGTGCAGGCGGAAAACGGGCGGGTCCTGTTTTCCGGGGACCTGGATTCCTTGCCCCGGGCTCTGACCTGGCTGCGCACCGGGGAACGGGTGCTGATCGTGCTGGCGGAGTTTCCCGCCACCACCTTCGAGGAGCTGTTCCAGGGGGTGTGCCGGGCGCCTTTGGCGGAGTTCATCCCCCGGGACGGGGCCTTCCCGGTGAAGGGCTCCTGCCTGGACAGCAGGCTCATGAGCGTGCCGGACTGCCAGGCCATCATCAAAAAGGCGGCGGCCAGAAATTTGGGGGCGGCCTATGGCCTGACCTGGCTCCCCGAGACCGGCGCCACCTTCCAGCTGCAATTTGCCCTGTTCCACGACCGGGCCACCCTCTATTTGGACGCCACCGGTCCGGGCCTGCACAAGCGGGGCTACCGGGCCGTGGGCAACGAGGCGCCCTTGCGGGAAACATTAGCGGCGGCGCTGGTGCTGCTGTCCCGCTACCGGGGGCGGGAGACCTTCTTCGACCCCTTCTGCGGCTCCGGCACCATTCCCATCGAGGCGGCCCTGATCGCCAAAAATCAGGCCCCCGGCCTGCGGCGGCGCTTTGCCGCCGAGGCCTTCCCCTGGCTGCCGGAGAGCGCCTGGCGCCAGGCCCGGGAGGAGGCCCGGGACCGGGAATTTCACGGCCAGTACCGCATTCTCGGGTCGGACATCGACGACAATGCGGTGAGTCTGGCCGCCGCCAACGCCCGGAAGGCGGGGGTGGGGGACCTGATCGAATTTCACCGGGCAGACGCCACCCGGGAGCCCCTGCCGGACCAGGCGGGCATCCTCATCGCCAACCCGCCCTACGGGGAGCGGATGATGGAGCGGCAGAGCGCCCAGCGGCTCTATACCGCCCTAGGCCGCCATCTCCGGGGGCAGGAGGGCTGGCGGCTGTACCTGCTGGCGGCGGAGCCGGAATTTGAACACTATTTCGGCAGCCGGGCGGACAAAAAACGGAAGCTCTACAACGGGCGCATCCAGTGCAACTGCTACATGTATCTGCCCGGACAGAAAAAGGGGGGCCGGAAATGAAGGATCTGTTTATCATCAACCCCGCCGCCGGGAAGCGGGACCGGACGGATGAATACCGGGAAATGATCCAAAGCTCCTGGGGCAAGCGGGGGCTAGCGTATGAAATCGCCGTGTCCCAGGGCCCCGGGGACTGCCGGGACCTTACCCGCCGGGCGGGGGAGAGCGGGGAGGAGTACCGGATCTTCGCCATGGGCGGGGACGGGACCCTCAACGAGGTGGCCGCCGGGGCGGCGGGCTTTTCCAACGTGGCCGTGACCCATTTCGCCGGGGGCAGCGGCAACGACTTCGTCCGGATTTTTGGGGACAGCATGACCTTCGACAGCCTGGAGCCCTATTTCGACTGCCAGGAATCGGTGCTGGACATGATTCAATGCAACGGGCAGCTGGCCATCAACACCTGCTCCGTGGGCCTGGACGCCCGGATTGGCACCCAGATCGGGGAGTATAAGCGCCTGCCCCTGGTCACCGGCTCCGGGGCGTACATTCTGTCCATTTTGGTCAATCTGTGCCGGGGCATCTCCGAGCCCTACACCGTGGAGGTCAACGGCCAGGTGTTCCAGGGGAAGCAGACCATGATCACTGCCTGCAACGGCCAGTTCTACGGCGGAGGGTTCCACCCCGTGCCGGAGGCAGACCCCACCGACGGGATGCTGGACGTGGTGATCGTGAAGGACGTGCCGCTGTGGCGGGTGCCCATGGTCATCGGCAAGTACAAGGCCGGCCAGTATGCCCAGCTGCCCGATCTGATCACCCATGTGGTGACGGACCGGCTGACGGTGCGCTGCTCCAAAATCAACAGCGTGAGCCTGGACGGGGAGCTGCTGCGGACGGACGCCCTGGATATTCGGATCGCCCAGGAGAAGCTGCGCTATTTCTATCCCAAGACCGCGTCGATGCGGATCGCCCCCCGGCAGGCTCTGGCCGGGACGGCGGGATAAAAGGCCGGGACGCGTCAGCGTCCCGGCTCCGGTATTATGGGGGCAATGTCTCGGACGTCCCCCGGCCCGGCCCCCTTGGGGATGGTGATGGTCAGCACGATCTGGCTGTCCGTCTCCCGCCGCTCGGACACCGCCGGGATGCCGGAGCGCTGGATCCGGGCCAGGGACTGGCTCAGGCCGTTGAGGAAGGCCCCCAGGTTAGCCCTGGGCGGCTGGGCGGGCTTGGCCTCCAGGAGGGCGGCGATGTATTTTTCCGTCCGGGCCACGCTCATGCCCTCCCGGGCGATGGTTTCCAGGGCCTTCAGCTTTTCCGGCTCCCCGGGCAGCCGCAGCAGGGCCCGAGCGTGGCGCTCGGTGAGGTTCGCGGCCCGGAGAGCGTCCAGCACCTGCTGAGAGTGACGCAGAATCCGCAGCTTGTTGGCCACGGCGCTCTGGCTCTTGCCCAGGAGCTTGGCGGCCTGCTCCTGGCTCAGGTCCCAGGTCTCCATGAGCTTGGCGATGCCCCGGGCCTCCTCCACGAAGTCCAGGTCCTGGCGCTGAAGATTCTCCACCAGGGCCGCCATGCCGGATTCCTGACTGTCCATGCTCATGACGATGCAGGGGATCTCCGTCAGGCCGGCCATCTGCCCGGCCCGGAGCCGGCGTTCTCCGGCGATCAGCTCATAGGCCGTCCCCACCCGGCGCACGGACAGGGGCTGCAAAATTCCGTGGCGGCGGATGCTCTCCGCCAACTCCCGGAGGGCGTCCTCCCGGAACCGCTCCCGGGGCTGGGCCGGGTTGGGACGGATGGCCTTGGCCGGCAGGAACACCACCCGTCCGGTTTCCATATAGGTTTTCAGCTTTTGGCACTGCATGACCGTTCCCCCTTGGTATAGACTGGGCCCATTGTACTCCAAGGGAAGGGACAAAAGCCCACGAACCAGCGCCCCCTTAAAAAATCACCCTAGCGGGTGGGCAAGATTCCACTTGCCTGCCTTTTTTCAGCAATTTCGATACCGAGCGGCCCCAGGAGGTGTAACGATTACCACCAGACTCACGCGCGTCTTGTCCGCGGCGACCCGCCGCCCGCCCGCTACCTGCTTATTCCTCCGCAGGAACGTTACCGGGAATGCCCAGCAGATGTGACGATACCCACCATCCCGGCGCGCATTGTCAGCGGCCACTGGCCGCCATTTTTTCTCCGCAAAAACGTCACCGAGTGGGCCCAGGAGGTGTAACGATTACCGCCAGACTCATGCACGTCTTGTCCGCGGCGACCCGCCGCCCGCCGCGGTCAAGACGTGGTTTAAAAGGTTATTTGAAATTGAAAAGGGAAAGAATCGGAAGAATGCTCATATACATTCCTTCAAACCGGAACCCATTTTCCGGGCCTTCCTTTTCGAGAACAAAGGGCGACAAATCGCCCGCAAGACAATCTTGTATTTTTTCAGGAGCTATGCCGGATTTCTCGCTGATTTCGGAAACGGTCGCATAGGCGTCTTCGGAAGAAACCGTCAACTGATAAAGCGCCGAGGCAATTTGTAAATTCCGTACATCGCGAAAAGGCGTGATTATTGCCACGATCCGGCGAATAGCATCTTTATTGAGCGTCAAATTTTGATTATCTGAAAAGAACACCGCGCCATGTCTCATGGTTGTTGTGATCTCCGGAATATTACAGCAGGAATACCCCCACTTCGCCTTTCCCGCGTGTTCGATTGCGTCATCCGTGTCCCATTCTGGATTTTTATGATCCGCGGTCATTCCCTTGGACAAAATAATCGCGTGAAGCGCTGCCGCCATTCGGAGAATAAAATTAAAATCTTCCCCCTTCGGTAATGCTTCTGTGCGTTTACGAATGGCAAGAATGAGATCATTCGTTGCGGAAACGGGGGAATACCCGAGAAGCTCATCCACAGAAACTTCAAAGATTTTCGCAAGATCAGGCAGAAGCTGGATATCCGGGCAACACCCAGCCGATTCCCATTTTGACACCGCCTGATTGGTTACGCCGAGGGCGTTGGCAAGGGCTTCCTGTGTAAGGCCCTTCTGTTTTCTGAGAAAGGCAATTTGTTCGTGAATTTTAATTGTACTCATTTTCAAGCACCTCGTGACTTTATTTTCGCGGCCGCGATTCTATTTTAACGGTAAGCGACTTCAAAAGCAATGGCGTATTCGTTTGACTGATCTGTGCTTTATCCAACCTCCGGTTGGAAACGCCGCCTTGAAAATGCCGCCCGCTATATCCTTCCCACTGCCAGGCAGATTCGGGCCTTTCACCTGTTAGAAATACACGCCGCCGGACGCACAAAAAAGAGGGAAGGCGCAGTCATTAAAGCCGCGTCTTCCCATTGTATTTGGAAATCCTTCCTTACCAGCCCGCGGCGTTATACCCCCGCCCCTTCCGGCTGCGTGGCTCCGGTCAGCCGGGCGGCCAGGGCCACCATGGCGGCGGGATCCGCCTTCAGCACCTTCCGGTCGTAGGTCAGCAGGCCGTTGATCTCGTCCTCCACGTCGCTGAGCTGGGTGTAGATGGCCCCGCACAGCCCCTTGGGGATGGCGGGCTCGATCCGCTGACGGTAGAGGGCCAGCAGCTCCGTCATATACTGCTCCCGGGTCCGGCAGGTTCGGTAGCCGTAGGCGTCGTCTGTGTTTGCCATGTGGCCCGGGGTGGGCAAGGTATAGCCCCCAAACTCGCTAAGGACCAGGGGCCGCTTGCTCTTTCGCAGCTGCCCCCAGGGGCCAAAGTAGATGTGCCGGCTGTTCACATCCGTCTGCCCCCACCGGAACCAGCCCGAGGCGGTGTCGATGATCCGGCTGCCGTCCAGGGCCTTCAGCCGCCGGTAGGCGTCGGTGGAGCGGAACTGGCCCCAGCCCTCGTTGAAGATCGTCCAGTAGAGGATGCAGGGGTGGTTGCGCAGCTGCCGTACCGTGGCCTCCATGCTCCGGTAGAAGGTCTCCCGGCCCTTGGGGTCCCGGTGAAGGCCCCCGTCGGGCCGCACCTGAAAGCCCACCGTGGGCAGGGCCGTGTCCCGGAGATAGCGGTACTCTCCATTATTCACCATGTCCTGGAAAACCACCATCCCCAGCCGGTCGCACTGGTAGTAAAATTCCTCCGGCTCCACTTTGATGTGCTTGCGCAGGGTGTTGAACCCCAGCTCCTTCATGGCCTGAATGTCCTGGGCGTAGCACTTAGGGTCGGGGGCCGTCAGCAGTCCGTCGGGCCAGTACCCCTGATCCAGCAGACCGTGGAAAAAGTAGGGCTTTCCGTTGAGGCAGATCCTGGGAATCCCCTCTACCTGCCGGATGTCCACGGTCCGCAGGGCAAAGTAGCTCTCTACCCGGTCCTCCCCCATTTCCAGGGTGAATTCATAGAGCCAGGGGTCCTCCGGGCTCCACAGCCGGGGATTTTCCGGCGCGATCACCGCCCGGCCCTTTTCCAGGGGGAACACCTGGCCGTCTTGCAGAACGACCCTTCCCGGGACCGCGGGCTTTCCCGTGTCGATCACCGCCCGGCGGCAGTCGGTTTGGATATCCAGACGCTCAATGTAGGTCTCCGGCACCGATTCCAGCCACACGGACTGGTAGATCCCGGAGACGGGGGTGTACCACATGCCGCCCCGCTTTTTAGGCTCTACCTGCTTGCCGTAGGGCTGGGAAAGGTCCCGCAGATCGTCCCGGACCCGGAGCAGCAGCACCGCCTCCCCATCCGGGAGGAAGGGGGTGATGTCAAAGGTCATGGCCTCGTAGCCCCCCAGGTGGCGCCCCGCGTGGACGCCGCCCACGAAGCAGTCCAGCTCCTGGTCCGCCGCGCCGATGTGGAGCAGCACCCTGCCCCGGTAAAAGCCCGCCGGGAGCGCCAGGCGCCGCCGGTAAAATAAGTAGCTTCCCTCGGGGAAGTGCTCCCCCACGCCGGAAAGGGCGCTCTCCGGGCAGAAGGGAACCAGAATTGACCGGTCGAACCGCTCCGGCGGCTCCTTTTCGGCGGAAACGGCAAATTCCCAGGGGCCGTTCAGGCACAGGAAGCTGTCCCGCCGCAGCTGGGGACGGGGATAGATCTGCCAGGGGGTGCCGGAGAGGGTCTCGCCCTGGCGGGTATAGAGCTGGGTAAGCATGGCGCGCCTCCTTTCACGGTGTTTCGTTCTTTCGCAGAAAGCCCAGGATCCGGTCCGTGACCGGCCGGAACAGGGCAAAAAGGCCGTACCCCAGCAGCCCGCCGGTTCCGTTGGTGATCAGGTCCGTAATATCCGAGGACCGGCCGCCGCTGAGAAGGGGCTGGAGCAGCTCGATCCCCAGGCTCATCAGAAGGCAAAGCAGCACAGTCTGGCCGCATTTTGCCTTCCCGCCCCGGGTCAGCGGATACAGAAAGCCGAAGGGCACGGTCATCAGGATGTTCAGCGCGATCTGCCGGAGATAATCCCCTCTCCCCAGGGACACGTCGATAAACGGCACCAGATTCATGGGGGTATAGGGGTGATCCAGAAGGTACGGGAGGGCGCAAAGCACCGGCATCAGGGTAAAATACAGCACACAGGAGAGATACGCGTACATCAGCGTGTTAACTAGGAGCCTGTCCCGGCCCTTCTTTCGCCACCTTGGGAAAAACGCAAAGGCGTACAGCAGCGCCAGCGCGATAAAATCGATCAAGTATTTCATAGGAGCCCTTCTTTTTCAAGCCTTCCGTTTATAATCTAAGTACCACAAGCCGCCTGCGGCTATTATAGCACACTTTGCCTCCGGGGGAAAGTAAAAAATACACAGTCCTTTCATTTCCCATCCTCAAAAAGTGTGGAAAATAAAGGAAAATTATGGGGCGACTTGGCGGACTGTGATTTTTTATACGGAATACTAAAAAGTTGTTGCAATTCCGGTCACAATATGTTAATATTTTGAATGGGGGATGAGGGTATGCGCAAGCCGTCCCGCTTGGGATCCAAGCTATTGATTCTTGCCGCCTGCGCCGCGGTGTTGGGGGTTTGGGCTCTCTTGTTCGGCTTTTGCCCGATCCGCGCGGTCACCGGCGTCATCTGCCCCAGCTGCGGCATGAGCCGGGCCTGGCTGGCGGCGCTGCGGCTGGATCTGGAGGCGGCGTTTTTCTATCACCCCATGTTCTGGATCGTTCCGGTGGTCGCCGTGCTTTGGCTTTTTGGTTTTCAGCCGCTGCGGTCAAAGCGGGCCAATATTTGGCTCCTGGCCACACTGGGCATTGGGTTCGCGGTGTGCTATATTGCCCGGCTGGCAATGTTTTTACATGGTGATCTCATCATATAAAACCAATCACAAGGAGGAAAATGATATGTTCTGTAAAAACTGCGGCAATCCCATGGACCCCAATGCGGTAGTCTGTGTTAAGTGCGGCTGTGCCAAAGGCACCGGCATTTCCTACTGCCCCAACTGCGGCACTCCCACGGCGCCCGGCGCGGCGGTCTGCCTGAAGTGCGGCTCCGCCTTGACCGCCGCCGTCCCCGGCGGCAAGAGCAAGCTGGCTGCCGGCCTGCTGGGCATTTTCCTGGGCAGCCTGGGCATCCACAACTTCTACCTGGGCTACACCGGCAAAGCGGTGGCCCAGCTGCTGATCACCGTGCTGACCTGCGGCGTCTGCGCCATCGTCAGCGAGGTCTGGGGCCTGATCGAGGGCATCATGATCCTCACCGGCCAGATCGACAAAGACGCCAATGGTATGGCCCTGACGGACTAGCTCCCGTCCATACCGATTAAATAGGTTCATAAAAATTGGGATCAGGCGCGTCGCCTGACCCCAGCTTTTTTATTCGGACCGCTCCGGCGGCTCCCCGTCTTTCAGGAAGCCCGGCGCCAGGCGAAAATAGGAGTTAAAATGCTCTTGGCCGCCCATGGCGTATTTATAGGTCTGCTCCCCGTGGCACAGGTCGATGCAGCGGATGGCGGTATTTGCCTCCAGATACTTGATCGCCTCCACCAGCATGACCAGGCCCGGCGAATAAAATTTGAAATCATCATCGATGGACAGTCGGGGAACCACCACGCTCAAGCCGTCGTTGGAGAGGAACCCCGCGAAATAGGCCGCGCCCACGCCGTCCACGGTCAGGAGAAACAGCATATGGGGCCCGTTGTTTTTCAGCGCCTTCTCCAGCGGATCGTGGTGGTGGGCCGCGTAGCTATGCAGCCAATCCTCCCGGATGCCGTCCCGCAGGCGCTTCCGCTTGACATGGATCCGCAGCGCCTCCTGCCACAGCGCCGGTTCAAAGGGCTCCGTCCGGCAGACGGTGAGTTCGATGGTCTTTTGGTCCCGGTTCAGCCGGTTATAGGCGGTCCGCAAATTCTGCCGGACGTTTTTGCTCAGTCCCGCATAGTAGGCGTCGTACCCCTCGGGAAAGGGGAGCCGGACACAGGGCACGGTGTCGGTGGGCGGGTTGACGGTTTTCAGGTACCGGCCAAAGGCGCTTTTTTCATTGACACGCCGGAGGGTAACGGGCGCGTTCAGCGCCTGGGACAGAAGGGAAAGCCCCTGGGCAAAATCCTCGTCGGCGCAGTCCACGGCGTAGATCGGGTCCAGATACCCCGCCAGGCAGAAATCCGGGAACAGATAATATTCGCAGTGGGGAAATCCGGGCTTTTTCCACAGGGGAAAAATGATAATCGTCCGCCCATCCTTCCGGATCTCATAGAAAACCGGCGTCAGCGCGAAGCGGAGGTGGGAAAACCGGTAGTCTCCGGCCACGGTATTGCAAAAGGCGTAGGACTGATAGGGAGAAAGCAGGGGATTTCCGGCGTAGAGTTCCTCCCAAGCCGTCTGAAGCTCCGCGATTTTGGTGTGTTTGACACAGGAATACATTGCTTGCCCTCCGGTTTTCTCCTCGCGGCGGCGGAACGCCCCGCCCGGCGGTCTATCTGGCCGGGCGGCGGTACTGCCATTGCGCCGCAAAGGCATAAGTCATCATGTACATTTCAAAATCCCCGCTGCCGGTGTGCCGCTGGATGTGCCGGGCCTCCTGCTGGGCATCGAAAACATAGATGGTGCCGTCGATATTGGCCTCCACCCAGCCGTGTTCCGTGGCGTAGGAAAAGACACGCCCGCTGACGCACCAGGCGTCAACACCCAGCCCCCGGGCCAGAGCGCAGAAAGCGCCGGCGTAATTGTAGCAGTTGCCCCGGTGCTTGGTCAGCATGGTCTTGGCGGCGTCGATCTCCCAGCCGGTCTCCCCGAAGCCGTGAAGGGGGCTGCTCAGATAGGGCAGATCCCGGACGTAGAGATAGGCCTTCCGCATAATGGTATCCCTGTCCGCTCCCGGGTCCTCCGCGATCCAGCCGGCCAGAAGGCCGGACACCAATTCGTCCAGCTCCTCGTCTCCGCTGGTGTAGCGGCCGTCGGGCAGAAAATGGAAGTCCCCCTGATCCGCGTCCCGGAGCAGCTGCCCGGATTCATCGGCGCAGTACAGGTTCCCGCCCATGAGGAAAAAGCCCGGCTCCCACGTCTGGTCCAAAAACGCCTCCACCAGCTCCTCGCCCTCGGGGTCCGGCGTATGGGCAGCTGCGGCGTCCAAAAGATCCGCGGCATCCGCCCGGCTCAGCGACAGGTCCGGGTATGGGACCGCATCCTCCACAACGGCCGTCTCGTCCCCGCCCCGGGACAGCAGGCCATTCATCAGCACCGCAAACTCCCCACGGGTGACGGTTTCCGTCTCCGGAGCCTCCACGCCGCCGGGGAAGCACTCGGACAGCACCTGGCCCACGGTCTCCCCGGTCACGGCACGATCCCCCTCGGGCATTTCGGGCAGATACTCCTCGCCGCCGGGCACGACCAGCGCCGTCAAGGCCGCCGCCAAATCATCCGCCGTCAGTGGGTCGTCGGGGCGGAGGGCGCCGTTTTGATCCGGGAACAGGTAGGCGGCGTGGCTGGTCAGATCCGGGTAGAGCCGGGCCGTAAAGGTCCGGTCGGCCCAGATCTCCAAGCCCTTCAGCTCCGTCAAATGGCCGTTCTGATCCTCCCAGCCGGCAAAGATCAGGCCGGGGATGGACACCTCCGGCGTCCTCTCAAGGGGCTCCTTCTCGGGGACTGTCTGGGTACCCACGGTCTTTCCGTCCGCCAAAAAGCGGACCTGGAACATCGTCACCGGCGGGGCGGTGGTTTCCACCGGAGCGCTTTCCGCTTCAATGCCTCGCGGGAGGCCGGCCAGGAAAAGGATCCCGACGATCAGAAGCATTGCGGCGCCCGTGTTGCTGTGCAGTTTCTCTTTATACATAGCTGCTTCTCCGAGAAAGGGCCTTACACCGTCTCGGGCCGGGCGGGATAGAGGTAATATCGGGTGAAGGTCTCCCGGGTGCTGTCCGGCAGGTCCTTCACGGTTTGGAATCCCGCCTTTTCAAATTCTTCCCCGTACACCGGATGGTAATAGATCACCCAAATGTCCCGGTTCCGCGCCTTCTGGCTTTCGATCAGCTTCTCCACCACCGCGCGGAACACCGGCCGCCCGAAGGGGTTGTAGAAATAGAACACGTCGTAGTCCCCGTAGCCGTCAAATTCCGCCGCGTTGGCTTGGATGCACTCCACGTCCAGCTTCAGTTTTTCCATGTTCCGCTTGGCAATGCCCAGAAGATGCTCGTCCAGGTCCAGCCCCGCCACCTTGCGGTAGCCGCTCTCCTTGGCGCAGCGCATGCACATTCCCTTGCCGCAGCCCACGTCCAGGAAGGCCGACTCCTCCGGCCGCACGGGGACCTCCAAAAGCATCTTCTTCATGGCGCCGGGGTCGGTCATGCTGTACCCGTGAAATTCCTCCACCTGTCTATGCTCGTCGCCCACATAAAACAGGCTGAAATCCAGGCCGTGGAGCCTCTCGTCCACATATTGGCCGAAAAATTTGACCCATCGCCGGGCCCGGACATAAAAATGTTCCTTCCGATTCATGCTTCCGCCTCCAGAATATTCAGATCGGACCCCGGCGGGCAACCCGGCCCGAAATCCGATCCTCCGGCCGCCAAAAGGCACATCCTTTGCTGGCACGTTTTCCAAAAATTACCATGCCTATTTTACATGGTTTTATAATTGATTTCAAGAGGTAATATTCCCATTTTTTGCGAAAAATAGCCGTTTCCGCCAGGCGGAAGGGAAGGTTTAAATGTCCCCGAAGGGGACACCACACTTTTTCACTCTTCACTATTACTTATTACCTTCCAAAAATCGGCCCTTTGTAGCTAGTGAATAGTGAAAAGTGAATAGTGAAGAAGTAAAAATCGGCAACCCTCTGACGAGGATTGCCGATTTTTGGGGTGGATGATGGGACTCGAACCCACGGTCTTCAGAGCCACAATCTGACGCCTTATCCAACTAGGCCACATCCACCATGGTATGGCACGCCAGGAGGGACTCGAACCCCCTACCTACTGCTTAGAAGGCAGTTGCTCTATCCGGGTGAGCTACTGGCGCGTTTCCAGGCTTGGAGCGGGTGACGGGAATCGGACCCGCGTATCCAGCTTGGAAGGCTGGTGTTCTACCATTGAACTACACCCGCATGGGGTCCCTGCTTGGCTGTTCAGCTTAAAGATTTTAGCATAAGAACGGACTGATGTCAAGCTTTTTTCTCCATTGCCTCCAGTTTTTTCAGCACCTCCCGGAAATATTCCGGCAGCTCCGCCTGGACGATCACCGGGTGGCCGTCCCGGGGGTGGCGGAAGCAAAGAAGCCCCGCGTGGAGGCACTGGCTGGTCTGGCCCAGCTCCTGTTTTTTATGGCCGTAGACCGTATCCCCCAACACCGGGTGGCCGATGGAGGCCATGTGGACCCGGATCTGGTGGGTCCGCCCGGTCTCCAGCCGGAGGCGGACATGGGTATAGCCCCGGTAGCGGCGGATCACTTCCCAATGGGTCACGGCGGGGCGGGAATTGCGCTGGGTGACGCACATTTTCTTCCGGTCCGTGGGGTGCCGCCCGATGGGGGCATCCACGGTGCCACTGTCCTCCTTCAGCACCCCGCAGACCACGGCCTCGTAGGTCCGGGCCATGGTGTGGTCCTGGAGCTGGGAGGAGAGCATGGCGTGGGCATAGTCGTTTTTCGCCACCGCCAGCAGACCCGAGGTGTCCTTATCGATGCGGTGGACGATGCCGGGGCGGAGGACCCCGTTGATGGTGGACAGGTGCCCTTCCAATCGGTACAGAAGCCCATTGACCAGGGTATCGTCCCAGTGCCCGGCGGCGGGGTGGACCACCAGGCCCTTGGGCTTGTTGAGGACCAACACATCCTCGTCCTCATAGACGATGTCCAGCGGCATTTCCCGGGGCCGGGCCACCGGCTCCTCCGGCTCCGGCAGGGTAAAATCGATCCGGTCCCCGGCCTCTAAGCGGTCGTTTTTCCGGCCCGGGAGGCCGTTTTTCTTCACCAGGCCGGCCTCCAGCAGCTTTTGGGCCTGGGCCCGGCTCATGGGGGCGCTGCGGGCCAAAAAGGCGTCCAGTCGCTCGCCGGAGGTGTCAGCCGTCAGAAGCATGGGGAGTCTCCTTCCAGAACCGCCTATTGAAAAACGCCAGGTGGAGCAGCAGCAGCACGCAGCCGCAGGAGATAAAGCTGTCCGCCAGGTTGAACACGGGAAAATCCATAAACTCCACGGCGATCATGTCCACCACATAGCCCCGGAAGATCCGGTCGATGATATTTCCCAGGCCCCCGCCGTAAATGGCGGCCAGGCACCAGCGCTCCAGGGTGGTAAAGGGCAGCCGCTTTTTAAAATACTCCCACAGTAGCGCCGCCGTCAGCGCCAGAAACAACGCCACGAACAGCCACCGCATCCCCTGCAAAATGGAGAAGGCGGCCCCGATGTTGTGGACCTGGGTAAAGTGGAACAGCCCGGGGATCGCCGGCACGGTGGCACCCATTTCTATATTGTTGATGACCAGCAGCTTGGTGATCTGATCCGCCCCGGCAATGCCCAGTGCGAACAGCGCCATCGCCAGAAATTCCATGAGGCTCCCTCCCGGTAGTCGTTTGCGCTATTGTACCATATTCGCCGCCTGTTTGCAACTCATTTCCGCCGGAATCCCCAGCACGAAAAGGCGGCTATGCGAAAAACGCGTAGCCGCCGGAACCGCGCTTCGTTTCATTTTGATTTGACCCTGTTCTATTTAAAAATACACCATAATATGTGTCGAATGTCAAACAGCAGAAATTTAAACGCAAAAATGTCCCTGCAGAAATAACTCCACAGCGGCTTTGCTCATGGAACAGATAATTAAAATGCCTTGACAACAAGGTTACTTGTGTTTAAGATATAATTATAAATTAACTTGGAGGTATCCTTAATGTCCGACAACTTTTTTAAACGGTTAGCTCGTGACGTATATTACGGTGATACCGGCCGTGATACAGACCATCCAAAATGTCCTGAATGTGGTAAGCGAATGGTATTCCATGGCGGCGACCTGCCTCTGGGTGATGGATACTGGGAATGCAGTAACTGTGGTTACAACTTTACTGAAAACAAACTCTATGAGCATTTAGATATTTAGGATAGGAGGTAGCATAACATGGCATTTGGAGATGTTGAAATTGTAAGAGAGGGAGAAAATATCCGGCTCCTCAAAATTGAATGTAAATATAATAACTTCTCTTACTGCGTTTTGGGGAATGGTCCCACCCGACATTTTGACGATTATGATGATGCTTTGGAAGAGTTCAATCTGCGCTGGATGAGAGAAAAGTTTGGCAAATAAATGTGAGAAAGTGTATCAATTCTATTAAGTTAAATATTATAGAATTGTCAAAATGGATTCTGTACTTATAAGGCAGGCAGATACCCGCCTTTATTTTACCTTTCAATCTCATAAAAATCCATAAGAAATCCAGACCGGCTTCCTATTGTAATCAAGTTTGGATTTCTCTATCTTGGTGGGAAAAAGGTGGATTCGCCCGCCTGCGGGCGGGCCACGGCGGAGAGCGACATGCCACCGGCCTCTATATCCATAATATTTTAAATCGTCCCCGAAGGGGACACCACACTTTTTCACTATTACATATTACTTCTTACTTTCCAAAAATCGGCCCGTCGATTTTAGTGAATAGTGAAGAAGTAAAAATCGGCAAGCTCCGAACGTCGCTTGCCGATTTTTGGTGGGGGAAGGTGGATTCGAACCACCGAAGCTATAAGCAGCAGATTTACAGTCTGTCCCCTTTGGCCACTCGGGAATTCCCCCGTTGCGTGCCTGCTGAGAAGCGTGGAGCCGGTAGACGGACTCGAACCCCCGACCTACTGATTACAAATCAGTTGCTCTACCGGCTGAGCTATACCGGCATCTCAACAGAACACGCCTATTATACCGGGAAGGGGTCAAATTGTCAAGCCCTTTTTTCTTAATTTTCACCCTGACGCCCCCTTTCTTCCCATTTCCGCCGGCTTCAACAAGATATGGTATTTTTCTTGGAAAAGTTACTCCCACATCTTGTGTTTCGACAAATTTCGCAGCTTTTTTGTGCTATGATCTTCCCATGGAAACGGCGCTGAGCCGGACCGCCGCCACCGTGGCGTCGTCCGCCCCCGTGCCGCCTCCCAGCTCCAGGAACCGGGCCGCCACCTCCCCAGGCGGCTCCCCCGGAGTCGCCGCGCAGCAACGCAGGGCATCCTCTCCGCCCACGCCGTCGCTGACCAGCACCAGCGTCTCTCCCCGACGCAGGGACAGCCGGTCCACCCGCTCCCGCCCGTCCGCGACAGACAGGCCCGGAGGCGGGCCGGCTGTCCCGATTTTTTCCGTTCCCACGGCGCTGACCAGGTAGGACGGCGCCGCCCCCCATTTATACAGGGTGGTCCTGCCGCTGCTCAACTGGATCTCCGCCAGGTCCACCGTCACCGCCCCCGCCCGGCCCCGAAGGGCGCAGAGGCTGTTGAGACTGCGCAGGGCGTGCTCGGGGGGAAAGCCCGCCGTCAGCAGGCGGCGCAGAAGGTTCCCGGCGGTGCGGCCCTCGTCCAGGGCCCCCAGGCCGGTACCCATGCCGTCGCAGAGCAGCACATAATACCTGCACTCCGGCCCGGCAAACCACAGGCACCGGTCCCCGTTGTCCGGGCCCGGGCGGTTGGCGCAGGTGGCCACCTGGGGGGTAAACCGGGCCTCGGGACACTGGCCCCGGCGGGACAGGCTGTCGGACAGCTCTTGCAGATATTCCGCCAAAAACTGATACTGCTGGATCACCGCCTCCCGGCACTCCCGCACCTGCTCCCGCTCCCCCCGGAGGACCCGCAGCCGCTCCTGGCTGCGGGTCAGCTCGCTCAGGAGCCGCCCACCCTTCCGGCAAATCATCCCCAGGTCCTCCGGGGATGTCAGGGTCCTGTGGAGCAGCTCCTTGGGAAGCTGGGCGGCGGCGGTCTGGTGGGGGCAGCTCTTCCGGCAGGGGCAGCCGCCGCAGGCCCGGGCGGCCGCCTGGGAAATCAGGGCCTCCTCGTCCAGCGCCGGGTCCTCTGCCTCCAGCAGCAGACGCTGGGTCTGGGCCAGCACCCCGGCGGTCATTTCCAGCCGCACCTGAGCGGAGGACACCTCCCCCCGCTTGGGCTCTGTCCGGGGAAGCCCCGGCAGGCTTGTCCCCAGCAGGCCCCCCAGGAGCAGCCCCGGCAGGGGCAGCAGGTCCCATCGGCCGGCCAGGACCGTGATCATCAAATACGCCGCCCCGGGGGCCAGGGCCGCCGTCCACCGGCGGTTCCCGGGGAGGAACCGGGCCAGATGGGCCAGGCACAGCACCCCCGTCATGGGCACGGCGGTAACCTGGGCCAGATCCAGGGCCAGTCCCGCCAAGGCGGCGGCGGGCAGCTCCCCCGCCGCCACCACGGTACCCGCCGCCAGGAACCCCAGCCCCAGCCAGGGCAGCGGGGCCACCTGGGCCAGGGCCAGAACCGCCGCCCCCCAGGTCAGCCAGCCGCAGACCGGACTCTCCCGGGCCTGGGCGAATATCCAGGCGGTGCCCGCCCCCATGGCCACCCGCAGCAGATACACCGGAATGGAGGTGGTGTCCGCCATCCAAAACTGAAACGCCACGCCGGAGGCGGACACGATTAGCGCCGCCAGGGCCGGCAGCAGCAAAGGAGTCTGCCGCGCCATGCGTCCCCGGCCCAGGGTCAGGGCGGCGGCTAGCCCCAGAGCTGTCCACAGCAGGCCCTGCTGCCCCGCCGCCCCCCAGAAAAACAGATACCCGGCGCAGCCCCCCAGGGCCAGAAACACCGCCGGGACCCCGGTGACGGCGCAGAGCAGCCCCAGCACCATGGGCTGTGGCGCGGCGGCCAGGCTGGCGGCGGAGAGCAGGAATCCCGCCAGCGCCCCGCCGCCCCAGCGGAGCAGGGTGTGGACCCGGGGATCCAGGGCCAGGCGGTGGAGGGTGTGCCGGCTTTGGCGGACGTAAGAGCGAATGGTGGTCATCATTGGTAGCACAGCCTTTCCTTTCAGATTCAGGAAAAGCCTATCACAAACCGAAAAATTTTCCTGTCGGAACCGGTTCGCCGGGAAAGTTTCTTGCATCCGGGGTCCCGGCGGTGTATAATAGTGACAAAATTCCAACGAAAGGGGCCTGGGCCATGGAGATCGAATGGAAATTTTCCGCCTCGCCGGAGGCGCTGGCGGCGATAGAGGCCGCCTTCCCCGGCCCCTGGGAGCAAATTGAAATGCGCACCGTCTACCTGGACACGGCAGAGGGCGCCTTTGCCGGGCGGAAACACACCCTCCGGGTGCGCTGGGAAAACGGCGCGGCGGCGAGCACCTACAAGACCCCCGACCTGGGCATGGGCCGGGGGGAGTGGGAGGCGCCGGGAGAAGATCCCCAGGCGTCCCTGGCGGCGGCGGGGGTTCCGGTTCCCGGGCCCCTGGTTCCCGTCTGTGGGGCCCGGTTCCTCCGCAAAAGGCGGCTGGTCCCCACGGATGACGGCTGGGCGGAGGTGGCCCTGGATGAAGGGGCGCTGACTGCCGGGGACCGGGAGACGCCCCTTTGCGAGGCGGAGATCGAGCTAAAATCCGGCAGCCGGGGGGCGGCGGAGGCGCTGGCAAGGGCGATCGCCGGGAAATTCGGCCTCACCGAGGAACCGCGCAGCAAATTTAGCCGGGCCCTGGCCCTGGCGGGAGGATAGGATATGAAATCACTGCTGACAAAATACGACCGTCTTCTGATTCTGGACACGGAGACCACCGGCCTGCTGTGCAGCCGGGATGAGATCATCGAATTTGCCGCCGCGGTGGTGGAGCCGCGGGACGGGAAGGCCGCCGTAGTTCAAAAATACGACCAGCTGGTGACTCTGAGCCCCGGAGGCTTCGTTCCGGCGAAGATCCAGCAGCTCACGGGCATCTCCACCCAGGACCTGCGGGAGCGGGGCCTGCCCAAGACCCGGGTCTGCCGGGACATTGCCGAGCTGGTGGCGGGCAACACCCTGCTGGTGGCCTACAACGCCCACTTCGATCTGAGCTTTCTATATTATCTGCTGCTGCGCAGCGGGGACCCGGCCATTCTAAAGGCCAAGGACAAGCTGGATCTGCTCACCGTGTTCCGGGACCGGCACGACTATCCCCACCGGCTGACCCACGCCATCGATGCCTACGGCCTCCAGGACCGGGTGGCCAACACCCACCGGGCCATTGACGACGTGCTGGCCACCGTGGCGGTGATGGAGGCCATGGCGGCGGAGCGGGACGATCTGGAACAGTATATCAATCTCTTCGGCTACAACGCCAAATACGGCGTGGAGGGCAAGCCCATCGCCTCGGTGACCTATAAGCCCCAGAGCTTTTCCCGGACCCACCGGCTGTACGAGGAGCGGGAGGCAAGGGTATGAAAAAGCTGCTTATCCTGGCGCTGTGCGCCCTGCTGCTGGCCGGGTGCTTCCCGGCGGGCCCGGCCTCCACGGAAACGACGCAGGCTCCGCCGTCTGCCGGAACGTCCTCCGGGTCCACGGCGGGGGATCCCGATCGGCCCACGGAGGCCATCCCGGGGACGACGTTGCCCCCGGACCCGGTCCAGGTCCTGATGGAGAACATGACCATCCGGGAGCTGGTGGGGCAGCTGTTCATGGTCTGCCCCGAGGATCTGGTGACCTACGACGGCAGCGTGCTCTACGCCACGGAGGTGCTGGCCCAGGGGCTGGAGCGGTACCCCGTGGGGGGCGTGATCCTCTTTGGGGACAATATCCAGGACCCCGACCAGCTCCGGTCCCTCACCGGCGGGCTGGGGGAAATGGGAAAAATCCCCCTGTTTTTGGGAGTGGACGAGGAGGGCGGCAATGTTGCCCGGCTGGCGAACAAGTACGGCTTCGACCTGCCCAAATATAAAAGCGCCGCCGCGGTGGGCCTTGGCGTCCCGGAGGACGCCTACGAGATGGGCCGTACCATCGGGGGCTATCTCAAGGACTATGGCTTCAACCTGGACTTTGCCCCTGTGGCGGATGTGAACACCAATCCGGACAACCCGGTGATCGGCAGCCGGGCCTTTTCTTCCGACCCGGAGATTGCCGCACAGATGGCCGCCGCCTTCGCCCGGGGGCTGCGGGAGGCGGGGATACTCCCCACCTTCAAGCACTTCCCCGGCCACGGGGACACCGGGGAGGACAGCCACACCGGCATGGCGGTGACGAACCGCGGCCGGGAGGAGATGCGATCCTGCGAATGGCTGCCCTTCGCCTTGGCTGGGGAGGGGGATCTGGTGATGGTGGGCCACATCAGCGCCCCGGCCCTCACCGGGGACGATACCCCCGCCACCATGTCCCGGACGGTGGTCACGGACATTCTCCGGGGGGAGCTGGGCTTTTCCGGCCTGGTGGTGACCGATTCCCTGGCCATGGGGGCCATTACCCAGTATTACACCCCCGAGGAGGCGGCGGTGGCCGCTCTGGAGGCCGGGTGCGACCTGCTGCTGATGCCGGAGGATCTGCCCCAGGCCATGGAAGGAATCCTCTCCGCCCTGGATTCCGGGCGGCTGACCCTGGACCGGATTCGGGAGAGCGTGGAGCGGATCCTGAACTACAAAATCCAACTGGGCATCCTGCCCGTGTGAAAAGGAGAACGCTATGATCAACGAAACATCCTACGCCCTGGGGGCCACCCGCTCCGTGATTCGGGACCTGTTCGAGTACGGCCGGGCCCGGGCGGCGGTGGTGGGCCCCGAGCGGGTCTACGATTACAGCCTGGGCAACCCCTCCATCCCCTCCCCGCCGGAGGTGAACCGGGCCATCCGGGAGATCTTGGAGGACACCTCCAGCCTGGAGGTCCACGGCTATACCTCCGCCGTGGGGGATCTGGCCGCCCGGGAAGCCATTGCCGCCGACCTCAACGCCCGGTTCCAGGCGGGGGTCCAGGCCAGCGAGCTGTTCCTGGGCTGCGGCGCCGCCCCGGAGCTGGCGGCGGTGGCTCGGGCCCTGGCCTGCCCTGGGGAGGAGATTTTGGCCATTGCCCCCTATTTCCCCGAATACAAGGTGTTCGTGGAGGGGGCCGGGGCCGTGTTCCGGGCGGTGCCCCCGGAAATTCCAGGGTTCCAGATCGATCTGGAGGCTTTGGACGCGATGCTGAGCCCCAACACCGCCGCCGTCATCGTCAACTCCCCCAATAACCCCGCCGGCACCGTCTATTCCCGGGAGACGCTGGAGCGTTTGGCCGCCCTGCTGACCCGGAAGGCCGGGCAGTTCGGCCACCCCATCTACCTGATCTCCGACGAGCCCTACCGGGAGCTGGTCTACGACGGGGCGGAGGTCCCCTTCCTGCCCAAGCTGTACCGGGACACGGTGGTGTGCTACTCCTATTCCAAGTCCCTGTCTCTGCCGGGGGAGCGGATCGGCTATGTCTACGTCCCGGCGGCGGCAGCGGACAGTAAGCGGCTTTACGCCGCCGTGGCCGGGGCCTCCCGGGCCATCGGCCACGTCTGCGCCCCCAGCCTGATCCAGAAGGTCATTGCCCGGTGCGCCCATCTGCGGCCGGACCTGGAGGCTTATGACCGGAACCGCCGGGCGCTGGCCGGGGGTCTGGCGGAGATGGGCTACGAGATGGCGGACCCCCAGGGGGCCTTCTATCTCTTCGTCAAGGCCCCGGGGGGCGACGCCCAGGCCTTCTCCGACCGGGCCAAGGCAAAGGACCTGCTGGTGGTGCCCGGGGATGGGTTCGGCTGCCCCGGCTATTTCCGGCTGTGCTACTGCGTTCCCATGGCGCAAATCACCGGAAGCCTGCCGGTGTTTCGGCAGCTAATCGAGGAAACAGCCCATGACTGATTACTTTTCCCTGTCCCTTTCCCGGCGGGAGGTGGACGCCATCTCCAATCTGGGCCTGGCCCACATGGGGGACGGGGTCTACGAGCTGCTGTGCCGGGCCTATCTCTGCGCCCAGGGGGACAAGACGGCGCGTCGCCTCCACGACGATTCCGTTTCCCTGGTAAAGGCCACGGCCCAGGCCCGATTTGCCCAGGCCATTTTGCCCCTGCTGACCGAGGAGGAGGCGGACTTCCTCCGCCGGGGAAAAAACACCCACACCCATGCCGCCCCCAAGTCCGCCACGGCACAGGAGTACGCCCTGGCAACGGGCCTGGAGACCCTGTTCGGGGCCCTGTTCCTCCTGGGTAGGACCCGGCGGCTCAACGAGCTGTTCGCCGCGGGAATGGAGGCGGGCCATGGCCTTTGACGCCGGATTTCTCGCCGCCCTGGTGGCGGAAATGGAGCCGAAAATTGTGGGCAGCCGGGTGGATAAGATCCACCAACCCACCCGGGACGTGTTTGTGCTGCACCTGAAGGGCGCCACCCGGGAAAAGCTGCTCATCGCCGCCGATCCCGCCGCCCCCCGGCTCTATCTGACGGAGGGGGCCCCGGAAAACCCCGACAAGCCCCCCATGCTGTGCATGCTGCTGCGCAAGCACCTTTTAGGGGCCAAATTGGCAAAGCTCCGGCAGCTTCCAATGGAGCGGGCGGTGGAGCTGACCTTCGACTGCACCGACGAAATGGGGTTCCCTGTGGAAAAAAAGCTGGTGGCGGAGCTGATGGGCCGGACCTGCAACCTCTACCTCCTGGGGCCCGACGGGCGGATCTTGGACTGCCTGCGCCGGGTGGGGCTGGATGCCGCCGCCAAGCGGCAGGCCCTGCCGGGGCTCTACTACCAGCCCCCGGACCCGGTGGAAAAATTAAACCCCGTCCAAATGACGGGGGAAGAATTTGACGAATTACTCCACGGTCCCGGGCCGGACCGGCTTGCGGACCGGCTGATGGACCGCCTGGGCGGCGTGTCCCCCCTGGTGTGCCGGGAGGCGGCGCTGGTGGCGGCGGGGGATGTGGACGCCCGGCTCTCCGGCACTGCCGGGGAGGATCTGGGGGCGCGGCTGGCCGCCTTCTTCCGCCAGGCCCCCGGGCCCTGGTACACCCTCCGGCCCGACGGAAGCGTTGGGCAGTTCTCCTGGCTGCCTCTCCGGCAGTACGGCCCGGCTCAAAAGGCGGAGAGCTTCTCCGCCCTGCTGGATTTGGCTTACGGGGAGCGGGGGGCAAAGGACGCCATGCGGCAAAAGAGCCAGGCCGTGCGGAAAACCGTGACCAATCTGTGTCAGCGGCTGGCCCGGAAGCTGGCGGCCCAGGAAAAGGAGCTGGCGGAGGCAAAGGACCGGGAGCGGCTCCGGCAGCTGGGGGACATCGTCACCGCCAACCTCCACCGGGCGGTGAAGGGGCAGAAGACCTTGGAGGCGGAGGATTTTTATGACGAAAAGATGCCTGTCATCTCCATCCCCCTGTCCCCCCTGCTCAGTCCCCAGCAGAACGCGGCCAAATTCTACAAGGACTACGCCCGGAAGAAAAACGCCGAAAAGGAGCTGACCCATCAGCTGGCCCTGGGGCGGGAGGAGCTTGGGTATCTTCAAAGCGTCCTGGAGGAGCTCAGCCGGGCCCAGACGGAGCAGGAGCTGGAGGAAATTCGCCAGGAGCTCCGCGCCGGCGGGTATCTGCGGCAGGAGAGCGGAAAAAAGCGGCTCCGCCAGAAGCCCACGGCGCCCCTGCGGTTCGTCACGGCGGAGGGCTACGCCATCTATGTGGGCCGGAACAACCGGCAGAACGACGAGCTGACCTTCCGGCTGGCCCGAAAGGACGATCTGTGGCTCCACGCCCAGAAGGTGCCGGGAAGTCATGTGATCCTGGTGTGCGCCGGGGCGGAGCCGCCGGATGAGGCGGTCACCCAGGCGGCGGAGCTGGCGGCGGGACACTCCCAGGCCGCCCAGGGGCAGAATGTGCCGGTGGACGTCACCCGGGTCAAGGCCATCAAAAAGCCGGCCTCCGGCCGGCCGGGGATGGTGATCTATCACACCTACCGGACGGTGTTCGTCAACCCCAAAACGTCGATTTAAGGTGGCGCTGAGAGCCACCTCCGCGGGGTGGGTGGGTTAAAAATACCTTTTCGGGCAGGCGGGAGCAGAAATGCTCCTGCCTACCTTCTTATTTTGGTGCATCCCCCGTTGGAGGTGCTCCCCCGACCCCTTCCGGGGGAGGTACTTTCTTGCCGCTGAGCAAGAAAGTACCCAAAGAAATCAGCTTAGGGGGGCGCTTCGAGCAAAGGCGTATATTGAGGTATGATTGCCACCGGCAATCATGAATTTTTTTGATTCGCTGCGCGGAGCACCACCCCCTAAGGACCCCCCAGCCGCCTCGCCGGAGGCGCTGGGGGGAATTCGATGGTGGCCTTCGGCCCGTCTACCGTGAATGTACGAAACCGATTATGCAGCGTTCCAAATTTTGCTAAGCGCTGATTGGTAGATTGTACTAGTGGAGTTTCTTAATCGGTGCAGTGGTAATTTAGTAAGTCTTCTACTTCTATTTTGGTGCAACCGCCATTTACTGACAGTGCAGATAACAACGCAAAGCACCATTTTTCACGCTGCACTTTAAGTTTTGCATATCTACGTTAAAAAGCCGTAAGCCCATATATGTTCTCCGCTTTTACGCAATATTGGGGAGCGGCGGGGGTTTCCAAAGGGGGCGCCTTTGCTCGAAGCGCCCCTTTGGTCGGCTTCTTTGCTTACTTTCTTGCCGAAACAAGAAAGTAAGGCCCCCGGCAGGGCTAGGGGGAGCATCCACAGCGTGGGATGCACCAAAATTAAAAGGTAGGCAGGAGGGGTCCTCCTGCCTTTAGGTTTAATTAAGCTTTGCGGTCGAATTTTTCGCCGCACTTGGTGCAGGTGATGGTCACCTTCCCCGAGCCTCGGGGCACCCGCATGATCTGCCGGCACTTGGGGCACTTGAAATGGCGGTTCTTCCGGTCCTTCAGCCGGTCCAAAAGTTGGCAGAACCACTGGTTTTCCCGATACCGCCGGTAGGTGTCCCGGGACAGAGTGCGGTAAACCGCCAGAACCATCAGCGCGTAGGAAATCAGCGTCAGCACCGCGTTCCAGGTGGGGCTCCAGGCGCCGAACAACTGCACCAGCACCCCTACCAGGCTCAACGCCGCGCCGACGCACAATATCGCCAGCGTCAGCCGGTCCGTTCCGTGCCGCCCCTCCATAAACCGCCGGAGGCCGCCCCGCAGCCGGGCGGCGATCCTCCGGAACCAGCCGCCTTGCCCGTCCATGCAATACCACCTTACCCATCGGAATACCTCCATTATATTGCAAATCCTCGGAAATTCAACACAAACCTCCAAAGATTCACATATTGTTCACAGGCCCAGCCCCCGGGATCCGGAGAAATTCCCGAATTTTTGAAAAAAGCGGTTGCGTTTTCGGGGGATTATGGTATGATGTACCGGGAATGGGGCCATTTCCCTCCCAAGACTGAAAGTACGAGGTAATTTCCATGGATTACGCGAAAGAGTCCCTAAAGCTCCACTACGCCCTCCGGGGCAAGCTGGAGGTCACCGCCCGGGCGGCGGTGGATTCCAAGGAGGCCCTGAGCCTGGCCTACACCCCCGGCGTGGCCGCGCCCTGCCTGGAAATTCAGAAGGATCCAAGTCTCAGCTTCGCCCTGACCCGGCGGTGGAACACCGTGGCCGTGGTCACCGACGGCACCGCCGTCCTGGGCCTGGGGGACATCGGCCCCGAGGCCGGGATGCCGGTGATGGAGGGCAAGTGCGTCCTCTTTAAAGCCTTCGGAGATGTGGACGCCATCCCCCTGTGCGTCCGCTCCAAGGATGTGGACGAGATCGTGAACACCGTGGCGCTGCTTGCCGGCAGCTTCGGCGGGGTGAATCTGGAGGACATCTCCGCCCCCCGGTGCTTTGAAATTGAACGGAAGCTGAAGCGGCGCTGCGACATCCCCATTTTTCACGACGACCAGCACGGCACCGCCGTCATCACCCTGGCGGGGCTGATGAACGCCCTGAAGCTGGTGGGCAAGCGCCTGGAGGAGGTCAAGATCGTCACCTCCGGGGCCGGGGCGGCGGGGATCGCCATTATTCGACTGCTGCTGTCCCTGGGGCTGAAAAACGTGGTGATGACAGACCGGCAGGGGGCCATTTATTCCGGCCGTCCGGGTCTGAACCCGGTGAAGGCGGAAATGGCGGAGCTGACCAACCGGGCCCGGGAGCGGGGCACGCTGGCGGAGGTGATCCGGGGGGCGGATGTGTTCATCGGCGTCTCCGCGCCGGGGACCCTCACCGGGGAGATGGTGCGTACCATGGCCAAGGATCCCATC
>CANQXH010000014.1 GCA_947627745.1 uncultured Oscillospiraceae bacterium | reverse complement strand
ACCGTCCAGGTGATAGGAGCCGGCCTGGTTATAGGGCAGGCCCTCGCCCCAGTAGCTCTCGGCGTTGATGACGCCGGCGGCCTGGCCCTCCACTACGCTCCAGCCGTCGGTCAGGACGGTCCAGCCGGCCAGGTTGCCGGACTCGAAGCCGGGATTGGCCACGCTGTTGTGATCCGCCATGGCCACCACGGTGAAGCTGGCCTCGGCGGTCTTGCCCTCGTAGGAGGCCTGGTAGGTCACCTGGTAGTAGCCGGGGGCGCTCATGTCAAAGGCGTCGAAGCCCTCTGTGGTCTCGGTCCCGTCATAGATCACCTTGGTGACGGCAATATCCGTGACGGCCTCGCCGCCGAAGGAGGCGGCGGCGTCCGCCAGGTACGCGGTCAGGTCCACAGTGCCGCAGTCCACCACCTGGTTGGCCGCGTAGGCGGTGAAGGCCAGGGAGTTCAGGGGCACGGGATAGGGATAATTATTATAGTAGTTCAGCAGGGAGGCCAGGTCGTCGTAGGAGGCGGAGGTGTAGGTCTCGTTCTGGATGCTCTCCAGCTGGGCCACCTCCAGCTCCGCCACCTGGTCGGTGGTGAGGGAGACCTGGAAATCGTCCACGTTGATGAAAGCGAAGCCGCCGCTGCTGCCGTCGTTGCAGTCCACGACCTTCAGGTAGACCACCTTGCCCACATACTCCCGGGCGTCCATGTACACCCGCAGCAGGGTCAAGGCCAGGGCCGGGTCGGAGAAGTAGTCGTTGGTGACCTTGATGAGCTCCTCGTCCGTGGCGGCGTCGCACAGGGCAACATAGGAGCCGCCGTTGCCGCAGCCAATCATGAAGGAGATGTACCCGTCGCCCCCCAGAGTGAATTTGGTGGAGCGGATGGCGCCGGTGAGGCTCTCCATGACGGCGCCGTTGTTGCTGCCGTCCAGGTAGTAGTCGCCCTCGCCGTAGACGGAGCGGTCGTCCCAGTAGTACTGGCTGGTGGAGGTCACGTTGGCAACGGTCAGAGCCGTGCCTTCCAGGATCTTCCAGCCGGTGAAATCGCCGGTCTCAAAGCCGGGGTTCGTGATGGTGTTGGAGGTCTCGTCCTCCTCAAAGGGCTTTTCGCCATAGTCGGCAATCTGCCGGTCGTGCTCGGCCTGGGCCGCCGCCACCTCGTCGTCGGAGGCGCAGACGTGGAAGGCGTCCACATTCACATAGGCCAGGTCCGTGCCGTCGTCATTGTCGGTGATGACGATATAGATGCTCTTGCCGATATAAGCGGACAGGTCCACCACCTTGGTGATCAGATGCTCGGTGATGTACACGCCGTCGCAGTCGTCGTTGGTCACATGGGCCAGGGGCGTGTCGCCACCCACCTCGAAGAATTCCACATAGACCTTCTCGGTGTTCTTGCCGGCGCCCATTTTAAAGGTGATAAAACCGTTGCCGCCCAGCTTGAAGGGGTCGGAGGTCAGGGTGCCCCGCATGGGCGGGTTGCCGCCGGCGGTACCGGCAAAATAATAGTCGCCGGATTTTTCCATGGGCACGCCCTTGATCTTCTCCTCGTTGGTCACGCCCCGGAAGTTAAAGGCCGCGTCCTCCCGGGTCCAGCCCACCCACTTATTGTCGCTCACTTCCTCGAAGTCGCCGTTGACGATGTCCTCCGCCACTTCGGGCTGGTCGTCCTGAGGACCGCAGGCGGCAAGAGAAAGAGCCATGCACAGCGCGAGCAGACCGCAGAGCAGCTGTTTGAAAGTGCTTTTCATAGTTGCTTTTTCCTCCTTGAATGGTTGAGTGAGATTGGTTTGCTTGGTGGTTTGTTCATAAAAATATCGTTTCACCATTTAAGGTGATTTTAGTATAAAATTTCTGCCGACTGTTGTCAAGAAGAAATTTATAAATTGCAGAAATTCCGCATATAGCCCAAAAATCACGGCTTCAATTTGTATAATATTTCTCCACTCGTTCGTGAAACGATATACAGCAATAGCCACAAAATTCCCCGGCGGCCGGGAAAGCCACCGGGGAATTCGGGAAAAGAAACCTTTATTTCAGCTCCTCCAGGGAGGGCATGGCGGGGATGGCGCCATGGCGGCTGGTGGTGACGCTGGCGGCCCGGTTGGCAAAGGCCGCGATTTCCTCCAGCGCCGGTACCGTCAGCCCTTCCAGGCCGGGGAACCGGGCGATCTTGGAAAGGGCCGCGCCGAAGAAGGTGTCCCCGGCGCCGTTGGTGTCCCCCACCACGCACCGGACCCCCGGCACCCGGCCGGTTTGGCCCTGGAAGCGGTAGTAGGCCCCGTCGGGCCCCAATGTGACGAAAATCAGTCGGATGCCCAGCCTTTCCAAGGCGGCGGTGCCCGCCTCCAGATCCTCCGTGCCGGTGAGCAGGGGTAGCTCCTCCTCGGAGACCTTCAAAATGTCCACCATGGGCAGCGGGGCCTTCATCCATTCCACGGCGGTGTCCCGGTCCGGCCAGAGGCTCTCCCGGTAGTTGGGGTCGTAGCTGATCAGGGCCCCGGCGGCCTTGCCCATTTTGGCGGCGGTGAGGGTGGCGGTCCGGGCCGGGTCGGCGGTGAGGCTGACGCTGCCGATGTGGACGATCCGGGTCTTCTGGAGCAGCTCCGGCTTTAGATCCTCCACCGACAGCGCCACGTCGGCGC
The DNA here is from genome assembly GCA_947627745.1 of uncultured Oscillospiraceae bacterium. Classification (GTDB taxonomy): domain Bacteria; phylum Bacillota; class Clostridia; order Oscillospirales; family Oscillospiraceae; genus Faecousia. The sequence goes on along the minus strand of CANQXH010000014.1, from coordinate 33,973 downwards.
TGGGGTCCCGGTAGAAGGAGAAGGTCCGCTCCCCGGCGCTGTCCAGGGCCACCACCGCCAGGGTGGTGTGCTGGGCCGGGTCCGTCACCATGCCAGAGACGTCCACCCGGTTGTCCTCCAGGGTCTTTTTCAGAAACGCGCCGAAGGAGTCCCGGCCCACCTTGCCGATGAAGGCGGTCTGGGCCCCCAGCCGGGCGGCGGCCACCGCCAAATTGGCCGGGGCGCCGCCGGGATTGGCGTCGAAGCGGGGAATACCCTGCCCAGTTACGCCGGACTGGGTCAGGTCGATGAGAATTTCTCCCACCGCGGTGATGTCAAGCATGGTCAGTTTCCTCCTTTTCCTCTTCCTGGGCCAACTGGATCAGGGCCTGGACCCGCTCCGGCGAGCCCAGGGTGAAGCCGTCCAGCGTCAGCAGGATTCCGGTCTTGTCCCGGCACAGCAGCACCATCAGGCGCCGGGAGCGCAGGACCTTTACAACATCCGTATAGTCGACCTGTTTGGTCCGGTCTCCGGACTGGGCCTCCAGCCCCTCCGGGTAGAACCGGGTGATCCGCTCCATGTCTCCGCCGGACTGGGCCTCCACCTTTCGGAAGGCCCGCTTGGCCCGGCTCCGGGGCAGGACCACCTCCAGCCATACCGCCACCAGGGCGATGAGCAGTCCCTCCCACACCACGAACCAGGGACTCTGGCGGGCGGCCAGGGCGGCAATCAACAGGACCAGCCAGGCCCCCAGCAGCACGAAGGTGCCGATCCGGGCGGTTTTTCCGTAGCTGTCCCGGGACACCAGGCCCATTCCCTCCAGGAACAGGTCCTTAGTCAGCTGAAACCGGTTTTCCGCTTCCATCAGGATTCCTCCTTTTTCGCCTGTAAGGCGTCAAACTGCTCCTCGATCCGAAACGCCTGATCCAGGGGCCGGTAGAGGATGAACAACGCCAAAAACAGGATGTACCACACCCCCAAAAAGGGCACCACCAGCCCCGACCAGGGCAACAGCAGGAACATCAGCAGCCAGAATACCACCTGCACCGCCGCAGCGCCCAGGCTCCGCCACAGGTGCAGCACCAGAAACAGCAGGCAGTTTTTCAGCTGGATGCCGGGCTTTTGGTCGAACAGCACCACCTGGGGCCACCAGACCGAGAGGATCATGGTCCCCAGCAGCGCCGCCATCAGCAGCAGGCCCAGGGTGCCCAGGGACACCGTCCCCTCCGCCCAGAGCAGCAGCATGGCGCCGCTGAAGATCAGCACCCCCAGAAACAGCCCCTGCGCCGCCCCGGGCAGCAGGGCGGCCTTCCAATTTTGGCGTATAGATTTTTTCCAGCAGAGCCACCAGTCGTCCAGATCGTCCCGCAGGCGGCGGAGGATCAGGTCATACATGCAGGCCAGGAAGGGCCCGGAGAGGGCGCCCCCCGCCAGGGAAACCGGGATCATCACCAGGGCGCTGGCGGAGAGAACGGCATAGGTCATGCCGGCGGCAAAGGGGAGCAGGGAGATCAGGGCCAGGAAGCTCACCAGGAAGAATTCCTTAAAGCTGCCCTCCAGCACCTCCCGATACCGGGCAAAGCCCACCGCCCGGTAGGGGCCGCGCTCCTCCTCATCAGTGTCGGGGAAAAACAGGGCCACGGCTATTGCGCCCCCTCTCCTAAATGCAGGGCGTCCAAAAATTCGGTGAGGATCTGCCGGGTATCCGCCGTGTCGCTGGCCAGGATCTCCAGGCAGAGGCACCAGTTCCCCTGGATGGCAAAGGCCGTGGTCCCCTGGCGGAAAGGATTGTCCTCCCCGGCGGAGAGCAGGGGCAGGACCGTAAATTCCAACCCGGCGGCGGAGATCGTCTCCTCCTCGCCGATGGTATAGTTTTCGGATTCCAATGCCTTCCAGGCGTCGATCTCCCCCTGGGGATTGGAATTGGACTCCAGCAGCAAAAAGACCTGCACCGGGTAGAGGGTCGCTTCCTCCCCCTCGTCGTTTTCAATGGTCTGCCCCTCTCCGGAGGACCAGGAGACATAGTAGATCCCGTTTGGGCTCAGGGCGTCCTGATTGTCCCGCAGGGTGAAGTCCGCCGGGGTGTCCACCGCCAGGACGTTTCCCAGGCCCACCCAGTCCTCCTCCCAGCTGGGGTCCCGGGCCGGGCCGGAGCAGCCGGTGAGGAGCAGGCACAGCAGCGCCAGGATCGCGATCAATCGTTTCATGATTCCGCCCCCTCCAAAATAATGGCCCACAGGGCCTCGCTGGGGCCCAGCTTTTTGATCTGGTCCTCTTTATAGAAGACCCGGCGGCCAATATAGACATTCTCCATGGCCTCCTGGTCCACCTCCAGCCCGGCCAGAGCCGGACAGTCCGCCCAGCGGAAGACCTTGCCGGAGATATCGTAATCGTCCTCCCCCGGAGGCGTGCCGTCGGGGAAGGAATAGAGCTGGTAGGCCTGCTGGAGGAACTCCGGATCGTCAGACAGGTAGAAAAAGCTCTCCCCCATGTCAATGTCGGCGGCCAGGGTGATGCTGTCGGCGTACTGGAAGTACATGGCGGTCTCCGGGTCGCCCTCCACATTCCGGGCGTACTGCCGGAGCTCCACCACCACCTGGCCGTCCCCGTTCACGTCCTCCCCCAGGGTGGCCAGGGCCGTCTCCAACGCTGCCTCCTGTTCCTCGGAGAATTTATTGTCCGTGACGTAGGCGAAAATATAGTCCGGCCGGACCTTCCCAATGCCCAGCATGGTCCAGATCAGGTTTCCCAGCAGCACCAGGCCCACGGCGCCCGCCACCAGCCACCATTTATAGTAGTCCAGAAAATTCAGGATTTTCTCCTTTTTCGACAGCTCCCTTGGAGGGGGATCGGGCTGGACGTCCCGGAACTTCCACTTTAAATATTCGCTTGCCATTATCTCACCCCTTTGTCGTTCCGCCCTGGGCGTAGGTCACCGGCAGGCACACCAGCGACGGTGCCTTGTCCAGGTCCTTCTCCGTCACCATATCCACACAGGTGGCGGCGATGTCCTCCACCGGCTGGACGATGGTGGAGCAGTACAGCTCCATGTCCCCAAAGCGGCGGACCCCATCGAAGCCGATGACCTGCACGTCCTCCGGCACCCGCAGCTCCATGTCCCGAAGGGTGTTTAAAATTTGATGGGCCAGGGAGTCCGTGACGCAGAAAATGCCGTCGAAATCCAGCTTCCCGTCGTGGAGGTGCTCCCGCAGGAAGTCCTCAAAGGCAGAATAGGGGGTGCCGTCGTCAATGATCTTCAGGGTGTAGGGCACGCCCAGGGCCTCGCAGGCGCTGACGAAGCCATCCTTCCGCTTGTTGGGCTCGTTGACCAGCTTGGAGCCGATCCGCAGGAAGGCCAGATTCCGGCACCCGTTTTCCACCAGCTTCTCCGCCGCCAGGCGGCCGCCGCCGTAGTTGTCGCTGGAGACGCAGGGGACGTTGGTACTGAAATATCGGTCGATGGACACCAGGGGCACCCCCGCCGGGAGGATCAGGTTCGGATTGTAGGACAGGCAGATGATGCCGTCCACCTTCTGCTGCTCCGCCAGGTACACATATTCCTGCTCCTGCTCGTTGTCATAGTCCGTGGCAAAGAGCAGCATCCGGTATTTCCGAGCGGCCAGGGAGCGGTTGATGCAGTTGACCAGCTTGGCGAAAAAGGGGCTGATGAGATTGGGCACCATCACCGCGATGAGATAGGTCTTGCTGCTTCGCAGGCCCTTGGCGTAGCTGTTGATGCGGTAGTTGAGCCGTTCGATGGCCTCCTCCACCCGGACGCGGTACTCCTCGCCCACGGGAATGCCGTTGACGACCTTGGATACGGTCCCCAGGGCCACCCCCGCCTCCCGGGCCACGTCCTTCATGGTAGGTTTGGGCATAGGGATTCCTCCTTGTTCTGTGAAATTTCATTGGAGTCAGTATAACAGATTTCACGGCGTTTGTAAAGGGCCAAATAAAAATTCATGAAACGATTTCTGAAAAACATAGGTTCAAACTATACAAAAAATAGGGTTTAAATTTGTATATTTCAAATAAAATGAAAAAATATAGCAAAAATCTGCAACTATCGTATTGACAATTCCCCGTTTTCTGTGGTACATTGTAGCTGTTCATAAAATATCGTTTCACCACGCGTCGACCTTGCGGCACAGGCCGGTGACCCGGCCGGAGGCGGCGCCCAGGCAACCACTCTTCCGAAAACGTTATTTAAGGAGGGAAAACCAGCGTGCAAAAAACATCCGCGCAAGCGGGCGCGAAGAAAACAGCCCTCAAGCCCCACGGCAAGACCCTGGGCCGTCGGATCCTGGAGAGCTGGCAGCTCTACGCCCTGCTGCTGATCCCCGTGGTCATTACGATCATTTATAAGTACGTCCCCATGTACGGCATCCAGATCGCCTTCCGGGACTACAAGCCCAGCCGGAGCTTCTTCGGCAGCGAATGGGTGGGCTGGGATTGGTTCGAGCGGTTCTTCACCGCCCCCAATTTCAAGCGCATGATCGTCAACACCGTCAAGCTCAGCCTGTTCGGCCTGCTTTGGAGCTTCCCGGTACCGATCCTGCTGTCCCTGGCCATCAACCAGCTGCGGTTCAAAAAGTATAAGCGGGTAGTGCAGACCGTGCTCTACGCGCCCCACTTCATCTCCATCATGGTGGTCTGCGGTATGATCCGGATCTTTCTGAGCCCCTACGGCGGCCTCATTAACCTGCTGATCGGCCAGCAGATCGACTTCATGACCGTCCCCGAGGCCTTCCGCACCATCTACATCGCCTCCGGCATTTGGCAGGACGCCGGCTGGGGCACCATCATTTACCTTGCGACCCTTTCAGCGGTGGATCCGGCCCTCTACGAGGCCGCCAAGATCGACGGCGCCTCCATGTTCCAGCGGATCCTGAACATCGACATCCCGGAGCTGACCCCCATGATCATCCTCCAGCTAATCATGAGCGCCAGCGGCATCATGAGCGTGGGCTTCGAGAAGGTCTTCCTGCTCCAGACCGACCTGAACAAGGCCACCAGCGACGTGATCGCGGTGTACGTCTATGAACAGGGCATTCTGGACCACGCTTACAGCTACTCCACCGCCATTGGTCTGTTCAACACCGTGATCAACATCATTCTGCTGATCATCGTCAACCAGATCGCCAAGAAGACGGCGGACGTCAGCTTTGTGTAAGGAGGCGGCGGATCTATGAAAAAGGATAAAAAGAGCGTGGGCCTGTCCGACCGGGCCAGCGATATCGTCCTGGTGGTGCTTTGCACCGTGATCATGCTCATCATCGCCTACCCGCTGTACTATGTGCTGGTGGCCTCCGTGTCCGACCCCTACGACGTGTACGCCGGGAAGACCTTCCTGCTGCCCAGCCAGTTCACCGTGGAGGGCTATGTGCGGGTGTTCCAGAACAGCGACCTGCTCCGGGGCTTCTTCAACTCCGTACTCTACACGGTGGTGGGCACCATCTACTCCCTGGTGACGGTGTACATCACCGCCTACCCCCTGAGCCGGAAGGACCTGCCCGGCCGGAAGTGGATCAGCATTTTCTTCATCATCACCATGTACTTTGGCGGCGGCCTGATTCCCACCTACCTGGTTGCCAAAAATACCGGCCTGCTGGGCAATATGTGGGCTCTGTTTCTCCCCGGCGGCGTGGGCATGGGCAACGTGATCATCGTCCGGAACTTCTTTGAAAACAACGTGCCCCATGAGCTGGTGGAGGCCGCTCAGATCGACGGCGCCGACGATTTTACCGTCTTCCTCCGGGTGATCGTGCCCCTGAGCCGGTCCATTATGGCGGTGATCGTGGTGTTCTCCATGGTAGCCTTCTGGAACGACTGGTTCACCGCCCTGATCTACCTCAACGAGGCCCAGTACCCCTTCCCCCTGGTGATGCGGGGCATCGTCATTTCCACCGAGGCCCTGTCCAAAATGACCAGCGGCATGAGCTACGCCGAGGCCAACCGGATCGGCGAGCTGGTGAAGTACGCCTCCATGATCGTGGCGGCGGCCCCCATGCTGGCCATCTACCCCTTCGTCCAGAAATACTTCGAGCAGGGCTTTATGTCCGGCGCCGTGAAGGGCTGACCGGATCCGCAATCTATTATTAAAGGAGAAAGAAACATCATGAAAAAACTCGTGAAACTGCTGAGCCTGGCCCTCTGCGCGGCCATGCTGCTGAGCTGCCTGACCGCCTGCGGCCCCACCGGCGGCAAAGAGAAGGACGCCGACCAGACCGAATTTCTGATTACCGGCGGCATGGGCAGCCTGAGCCGGGGCAACGACGGCAACCCCGTTCTGGAACAGCTGGCGGAAAACGTGGGCGTCGAGATCGAATGGGACCTGATGAGCGACTCCCTGGGCGAGAAGGTGGGCGTCATGATCGGCGGCGACCAGCTCCCCGACGCCTTCATCGCCGTGGGCTTCAACGCCAACGACATCAATGAGTACGGCTCCGACGGCACCTTCATCGACCTGACCCCCTACATTACCCCGGAGATCATGCCCAACCTGAGCAAGATCCTGGAGGACCATCCCGAGATCAAGGCCGCCATCACCATGGCCGACGGCAAGATCTACGGCCTGCCCTCCGGCGAGCTGATGGGCACCGCCGCCATTGGCGCGGAGGAGGATCTGAGCATCTACTCCATCCCCGAGTTCTCCATGATCAACAAGACCTGGCTGGATGAGCTGGGCCTGCCCGTCCCCACCAACCTGACCGAGCTCCATGACGCATTGGTTGCCTTCAAGGAAAACGACATGGCCACTCGGTACGGCAACGCCCCCGGCTCCACTATCCCCATGTCCACCGGCTTTGACCAGTGGTGCTGGGGCCAGGAGATCTTCTACGCCGGCTTCGGCTTCACCAACTTCACCTCCGACGTGTGCTTCGACCTGATCGCCCATGACGACGGCTCCGTGGAGTTCGTCTGCGCCAGCGACCGCTACCGGGACGCCATCACCTACTTCCACGACTGGTTCGCCGAGGGCCTGATGGACCTGGAGATGTTCTCCCAGTCCGACAGCCAGCTGATCTCCAAGGTCTCCCAGGGCCGGGCCGGCGTCACCACCTGGTGGTACATCGACCAGATCGCCGGCGACCTGGCGGACGACTTCGTGTTCCTGCCCCCGCTGGACGGCCCCGTGGGCACCAAGTATGAGGGCACCCACACTGTCAACCTCCGGGCCGCGCCCCCCGTCACCTCCGGCAACCTGAACATCACCAGAGCCTGCGGCAACCCCGAGCTGCTGTGCAAGTACTTTGACCAGTGGTACGACGGCGAGATCGTCATGCAGCTCCAGTACGCCCCCATCGGCGTGTACTGGTCCGAAAAGGACGAGAACGGCGTCTGGCAGGTCATCACCGAGGACGAGGCCCAGGCCAAGTACGGCAAGAGCTCCGGTGACCTGAAGGCCGAGTACGAGGTCTACGGCCCCCGTCTGATCCTGCCGGAGTACTACAACAACGTGTTCTATCTGGAGGACCGGGCCGTGGAACGGCTGGAGGACCTGATGGAATACTGGATGCCCTATGTGGACGACACCGCCGCCTACCCCAACGACGTCACCTTCACCGAGGACGAGCTGGAGATCATCAGCCGCTACCGCCCCGACTTTGCCAGCCAGGTCTCCGAGAAGGAGGGCACCTGGATCAAGAACGGCGGCCCCACTGATGAGGAGTGGAACGAATATCTGACCATGCTGCGGGACAGCTGCGGTATGGACAAGCTGCTGACCGTCTACCAGGATGCCTACACCCGTTATCTGGAAGCGCAGAAGGGCTGATTCGACTTTTTTCAGGGTTTTCTCCCTTCCTCTAAACCCTCCGCTGGGCCGGGGCACCGGTCCGGCGGAACTCTTTTCTCCAGGAGGTTTTTATATGTCCAGCGAGACTTTGCGAAAAGCCCGGGATTTTGAGGCCCGCTACGCCCCCTTCATTCCGGCGGAGCAGCGCCCCGCCTTCCACGTCACCCCCACCATCGGCTGGATGAACGATCCCAACGGATTCTCCTTCTACAAGGGGGAGTACCATCTTTTCTACCAGTACCACCCCTATTCCAACGAGTGGGGCCCCATGCACTGGGGCCATGTCAAATCCAAGGATCTGATCCGCTGGGAGCGGCTCCCCGTGGCCCTGGCTCCGGACACCGACTACGATCAGGGTGGCTGCTTCTCCGGCGGCGCTGTGGAGCTGCCCGACGGGCGGCAGATGCTGGTATATACCGGCGTCCGCAGCCGCCTCTCCCCGGACGGTCGGAAGGAGAATCTCCAGACCCAGTGCTTGGCGGCGGGAGACGGGGTGAACTACGAAAAATGGCCCGGCAATCCCGTCCTCACCGAAGCGGACCTGCCCGCCGGCGGCAGCGCCGTGGATTTCCGGGACCCCAAGGTCTGGAAGGATGACGACGGCGCCTACCGCATGGTGGTGGGGAACCGGACGCCGGACGGCAGCGGCGCGGTGCTGCTCTTTGAGAGCGAAGACGGCACCTCCTGGCGCCGGGCGGCCACCCTAGATGCCTCCCGGAACCAGTACGGCCGGATGTGGGAGTGCCCGGACTTCTTCCCCCTGGACGGCAAGCAGGTTCTGCTGGCGTGTCCCCAGGATATGAGCCCCATCGGCCTGGAATTTCACGCCGGAGACTGCACCATGTGCCTCATTGGCTCCTACGATCCCAAAACCCACGCCTTCCGCCGGGAGGCGGTCCAGGCGGTGGACTACGGCATCGATTTCTACGCCCCCCAGACCCTCCGGGCCCCCGACGGGCGGCAGATCATGATCGGCTGGATGCAGAACTGGAACACCACCTCCTGGAAGCCCTACAACTGCCGCTGGTTCGGCCAGATGAGCCTGCCCCGGGAGCTGCGCATCCGGGACGGCCGGCTGATTCAGACCCCGGTGCGGGAGCTGGAGCGGTACCGAGCGGATCCGGTGAGCTACCGGAACGTGCTGATTATCAACAACGAGATGCACCTCCACGGTCTCCAGGGCCGGATGGTGGATCTGACGGTGTCGGTCCGCCCGGCAGGCAGCGGGTCCTACTCCTGCTTCCGGGTCCATGTGGCCCGGGACGGGGAATACGACACCACCATCCGCTACAAGCCCGCCGACAGCATCATCAAGATCGACCGGACCAACAGCGGCAGCAACGCGGACATCGTCCATTCCCGGTATCTCCAGGTCCGCCCCCGGAACGGGGAGATCAAGCTGCGCCTGATCCTGGACCGGTTCAGCCTGGAGCTGTTCGTCAACGACGGGGAGCAGGCCGCCAGCGCCACCATCTACACCCGCCAGGAGGCCAACGCCATCAGCTTTGACGCCGTGGGCTCGGTGCTGGTGGATGTGGAAAAGTACGATCTGCGGGTGTGAGCCGCGCCCAGTTGAAAAAATGGCATAGCCGCATTTCACGGCTATGCCATTTTTTCTTGGTCTATTGCGATTCCTAAACGAAACGGTTCTTCGGATCGTCACACCGCCGCGGTTTGGGGCTTTTTCGCGGCGGAGAGCATCAGCTTGATCCGGTTGAGCTGATTGACCTCGCTGGCGCCGGGATCGTAGTCCACGGCGGCAATGTTGCACTGGGGATAGGCGTTTTTCAGAGCCTTGATGACCCCCTTGCCCACCACATGGTTGGGTAGGCACGCGAAGGGCTGGATGCACACGATGTTGGGCACCCCGTGGGTGATCAGCTCCACCATCTCCCCGGTCAGGAACCACCCCTCCCCGTACTGATTTCCCAAGGACAGGAAGGGTCTGGCAAGCTCAGTGATCTGCCGGATTGGCAGGGGCGGCGAGAACCGCCGGCTGGCGGAAAGGGCCGCCACGGCGGGCCTGCGCAGGGCGTCGATCAGCCGGATCGCCGCCTGGGACAGGGCGGCCATGGATTTTTTGACCCCCAAAAATTCCGCCTTGTACTGCCAGCCGTAGGCGCTGTACGCAAAGAAATCCATCAGATCCGGCACCACCGCCTCGGCGCCCTCCCGCTCCAGCAGCTCCACCAGGTGGTTGTTGGCCAGGGGCATGTACTTGACCAAAATCTCCCCCACGATCCCCACCCGGGGCTTGACCCAGTCCTCGTGGATGGGAAGATTGTCGAAGGCCTCCACGATCCCCCGGCACACCTCCGGGTAGCGGTATTTGGTCTTGGGATTGGTCAGGCAGTCCACGCACACGTCCTGCCAGGTCCGGTGCAGGGCGTTGGCGGAGCCGGGGGTCCGCTCATAGGGCCGCACCCGGTAGAGGCAGCGCATGAACAGGTCCCCGAATACCAGGGCGTGGGCGGCGTCGAGAATCAGGCTGGGGGAGAGCCGGAAGCCCGGATTCCGCTCCATGCCGTTGGCGTTGAGGGAGATCACCGGAATGTGGGACAGCCCCGCCTTCCCCAGGGCCTTGCGGATGAAGGAGACATAGTTGCTGGCCCGGCAGCAGCCGCCGGTTTGGGTCATGATGATGGCCAGCCGGTCCGTGTCGTATTTTCCGGACAGCACCGCGTCCATGATCTGCCCTACCACGGTGATGGAGGGGTAGCAGGCGTCGTTGTTGACGTACTTCAGGCCCATGTCGATGGCGGCCCGGTTGTCGTTGTCCAGCAGCACCATGTGATAGCCGTGCTTGCGGAACACCGGCTCCAGCATGGAAAAGTGGATGGGGCTCATCTGGGGCGCCAGAATGGTGTAGCCCTCCTGGCGCATCTGCCGGGTAAAGGACGCCCGGTGGTAGTCCTCCGGCACCGGCTCGGGGACGATATTCTGCTCCCGGCGCATATTCATGGCGGCGATCAGACTGCGGATCCGGATCCGGGCCGCCCCCAGATTGCCCACCTCGTCGATTTTCAGCAGGGTGTAGAGCTTCCCGGCCCCCTCCAGGATCTCCGATACCTGGTCGGTGGTGACGGCGTCCAGACCGCAGCCAAAGGAATTGAGCTGCAACAGCTCCAAATTCTCACGGTCCCGGACAAATTCCGCCGCCCGGTAGAGCCGGGAGTGATAGACCCACTGGTCCACCACCCGCAGCGCCCGCTCCTTGGGCGCCTCGATGGGCAGGCTGTCCTCGGTCAGCACCGCCAGGCCGTAGGAGGCGATGAGCTCGGGGATGCCGTGGTTGATCTCCGGATCGATGTGGTAGGGCCGCCCCGCCAGCACGATCCCCTGCCTGCCGCTCCGCTCCAGGGCCTCCAGCACCCGGGCGCCCTCCGCCCGGATGTCCGCCTTAGCCCGGAGCTGCTCCGCCCAGGCCGCCCGGACGGCGGCCCGGACCGGATGCTCGGGAATGTCCCACTCCTCCCGGCACAGCCGCACCAGCCGGTCGGCGGCGGTCTTTTCGTCGGTGAAGGCGATAAAGGGACGGATATAGCGGGCCTTTCCGCTGGTGATGTCCTCCACGTTGTTTTTCAGGTTTTCCGCGTAGGAAATGACCACCGGGCAGTTGAAGTGGTTCGGGGCGCCCTTGGTCTCCTGGTGCTCATAGAACACGCAGGGGTGGAAAATGGTCTTGACCCCCTGATCGATGAGCCACTGGACATGGCCGTGGGCCAGCTTTGCCGGGTAGCACTCCGACTCCGAGGGGATGCTCTCGATGCCCAGGGCGTAGAGCTTCCGGCTGGCAAAGGGCGAGAGGACCACGGAAAAGCCCAGTTCCTTAAAAAAGGTGGCCCAGAAGGGGTAGTTTTCGTACATATTCAGCACCCGGGGCAGGCCAATGACCCCCCGGGGGGCCTTTTCCGGCGGCAGAGGCGGATAGTCAAAGAGCCGCTGCCGTTTATATTCTACCAGATTGGGGGCGGAGACGGCGCTTTTGGCCTTGCCGCTCCCCTTTTCGCAGCGGTTGCCGGTGATGTGCCGCCGGCCGCCGGAGAAGGTGTTGACGGTGAGCATACAGTTGTTGGCGCAGCCGCCGCAGCGGGCGGATTTGGAGGTGTACGGGAGCTGCACCGCCTCCGCCAGGGGCAGCATGGAGGTCGCGGCGCCCGCGTAGTGCTTCCGGGCGATGAGGGCGGCGCCGAAGGCGCCCATGATCCCGGCGATGTCCGGGCAGACCGCCTCCACCTCCGCGATCCGCTCAAAGGCCCGCAGCACCGCCTGATTGTGGAAGGTGCCCCCCTGAACCACGATGTGCCGGCCCAGGGCCTCGGCGCTGTGGAGCTTAATGACCTTGAACAGGGCGTTTTTGATCACGGAGTAGGCCAGGCCCGCGGAGATATCCGCCACGCCGACCCCCTCCTTCTGGGCCTGCTTCACGTTGGAGTTCATGAACACCGTGCAGCGGGTACCCAAATCCACGGGATTCCGGCCATGAAGAGCCTCTTGGGCGAAGCTCTGGGCGGTGAGACCCAGGGAATTGGCAAAATTCTCGATGAAGGAGCCGCAGCCCGAGGAGCAGGCCTCGTTGAGCATGATGCTGTCCACCGCGCCGTCCTTTAGGCGGATGCACTTCATGTCCTGGCCGCCGATATCCAGCACGCAGTCCACCTCCGGCAGGAAAAAGGAGGCGGCGGTGCAGTGGGCGATGGTCTCCACCTCTCCCTCGTCCAGGCAGAAAGCGGATTTTAAAAGCTCCTCGCCGTAGCCGGTGGAGCAGGCCCGGGCGATCCGGGCCCCGGCGGGCAGCCGCTCCAGCAGCTCGCCCAGGGCGGTCTTGGCCGTCTCAATGGGACTTCCCCGGTTCCCGGCGTAGTAGGAGTAGAGCAGCTGCCCCTCGGTGCCGATCAGGGCCACCTTGGTGGTGGTGGAGCCGGCGTCGATACCCAAAAAGCAGTCGCCGGTGTATGTAGCCAGGTCCCCCTTGGGCACCACCGCCCGGGCATGGCGGCGGCAGAATGCGTCATAGTCCGCCTCCGTCTCGAACAGGGCCGGCAGCCGGGGCATCTCCATGGTGTAGGCCAGGTCCTGCCCCAGCAGGTCCAGCAGCTCGTCAATATCCACCGGCGGCACTTCCCCGCTCTCCAGCGCCGCCCCCATGGCGGCGAAGAGGTGGGAATTTTCCGGGTCCACGGTGGTCTGGGGGGTGAGCTTCAGGGTGCGGATAAAGGCCCGCTTCAGCTCCGGTAGGAAGTGGAGGGGCCCGCCCAGAAAGGCGACGCATCCCCGGATGGGCTTGCCGCAGGCCAGGCCGGAGATGGTCTGGTTCACCACCGCCTGGAAAATGGAGGCGGCCAGGTCCGCTCGGGTGGCCCCCTCGTTGATCAGGGGCTGGATGTCCGTCTTGGCAAACACCCCGCACCGGGCGGCAATGGGATAGATCTGCCGGTAGTCCCGGGCGGCCTCGTTGAGGCCGGCGGCGTCGGTTTGCAGCAGGGAGGCCATCTGGTCGATAAACGAGCCGGTGCCTCCGGCGCAGACCCCGTTCATCCGCTCCTCCAGGCCCCCGGTAAAATAGATGATCTTGGCGTCCTCGCCCCCCAGCTCGATGGCCACATCAGTCTGGGGCGCTTCCTTTTTCAGCGCCGTGGCCACCGCCGCCACCTCCTGGTAGAAGGGAAGATTCAGGGCCTTGGCCAAATTGATGGCCCCGGAGCCGGTGAGCTGCACCCGCAGCTGGCAGGGCCCCGTCACCTGCCGGGCCTCCCGAAGGAGGGTCTCCAGGGTCTGCCGGGTGTGGGCCTGGTGGCGCCTGTAATTGCCGTATAACAGCTGATCGTTCTCACTTAGCACCACCAGCTTGACGGTGGTGGAGCCGATATCCATTCCAGCGCGGTACTGTGTCATTGCTCTTGCCTCCAGGCTCTATCTTGACGGATCGAAACGGCCTGCCCCATGCCCATCCGCAGGCGCATCATCTGCTGGAACCGTTCCTTTCCCACCCGTTCCTCCATGGCCCGCAGCCGGGTCTGGGCCTCCTCCGGCAGGGCCATGCTCTCCACCAGCTTCTCCGTCACCCGGTCCAGGTAGTCGGAAAACTGGGCCTGCTCCTCCGGGGTCAGGCAGTCCAGCATGGCGTTCATCCCGCCGGGGAGGCTGGGAACGCAGGCCCGGCCCTCCTCCGTCAGGACGATCCGGGTACGGCGACGGTCCGTGCCGTCGGGCTCCCGGGTCAGGAGCCCCGCCTGCTCCAGCTTTTTCAGGGATTCGTTCATGGACTGGAGCCGGATCTGCAATATAAAGGCCAGATCCCCGGGAGAGATCTCCCCCAGGGCGTTCACCACCGTCAAAATCCGTCCCCTGCCCCGGGTCGCGTCCAGCCCGCCGGCCAGCAGCATGGCCCGCAGGCAGCACAGCCGAAGGCAGCGCTCCAAAAGCGTGATTTTCCCGATGATCTCCAGCGTCTGTTCCATGGGTCCGGCCTCCCTTTAATATATCAGGTACCTGTTATATTTTAGCAGGGGAAGCGCTGCTTTTCAATGGATAATCTGCCAGAAAATTGTCGGAAAAGAGGCCCCCTCAATCGGGAATATGCCGATTCCCGCCTTTCGCGCCCTGTCGCGATCCCCTTTTCCAAAAATTCCGCAAAATAGGGCTATTCTTTTCCGCCGGCATGTGCTATAATTATACACAGATTCTCAGCACTCCCCCGCATAAAAAATAACGAAAAGGAGAGAAAAAGAATGAAGAACGTCATCCGCCGCGCCCTCACCATTCTGCCCGCCATTTTGCTCCAGGCCCTGTGGCTCTTTGTCCTCTTTCAGTGGCTGGCGCCCTGGGCGGCGCTGATCAACGCCGTACTGTCCGTGCTGGCGCTGGTGTTTGTCCTGTACCTGGTCACCAAGCAGGACGAAAGCACCTACAAGATCCTCTGGCTCCTGGTGATCCTCACCTTCCCCCTGCCCGGCGCCCTGCTGTATCTGATCTTCGGCAACAAGCGCACCACTCGGCCCCTGCAAAAGAAGTTTAACGCCACCCCGCCCCTGCCCGCCGACGCCACCGACCCGGAGCCGGTGTACCAGGCCCTGGCCCAGGAGGACCGCCGCCTGAGCCAGACCTTCCGGTGGGTGCAGAATAAAACCGGCTTCCTCCCCTACCCCAACGAATCCGCCCAATACTATCCCCTGGGCGAGGTCCTGTTCCCGGAGATGCTGGCGGAGATGAAAAAGGCGGAGAAATTCATCTTCGTGGAGTACTTCATCATCGATAACGGCCTGATGTGGGGCTCCATGGTGGACATCCTGGCGGAAAAAGCCGCCCAGGGTGTGGACGTGCGGGTGCTGTACGACGATCTGGGCAGCATCTCCACCTACACCAAGAAGGACGTGGAGGCCCTCCAAAAGAAGGGCATCCGCTGCGTGGCATTTAACCCGCTGGTATTCATCAAGGGCACCCTGAACTGCCGGGACCACCGGAAAATGCTGATCATCGACGGGAAGGTGGCCTTCAGCGGCGGCGTCAACCTGGCCGACGAGTATATCAACCACATCGTCAAATACGGCCACTGGAAGGACATCGGCTTCAAGCTCACCGGTCCGGCGGTGGAGAATTACACCCGGATGTTCGCCCAGTTCTGGAACGCCTTCGCAGGGGAGCGGGTCCCCGACTCCTATATCGTGGAGCGGCCCGTGGAGCTGGCGGGATCCGACGGCCTGGTGCTGAGCTACTACGACTCCCCCCTGGGGGTGGACGCCATCTCCAACGAGCTGTATATCGACCTGCTGAGTCAGGCGGAGGAATCGGCCTGGTTCTTCACCCCCTACCTGATGCCCGGCAACGCCCTGCTGGACGCCTTCGTGCGGGCGGCCCGGCGCGGCGTGGACATTCGGATCATCATGCCCGGCGTGCCGGACAAAAAGCTGGTCTACCGGATGTCCCGCAGCTTCTATGAGGTGCTTTTGGAGGCGGGGGTCAAGATTTACGAGTACACCCCCGGATTCGTCCACGCCAAGGCCTGCCTGATCGACGGCAAGGTGGGTACCGTGGGCACGGTGAACCTGGACTACCGCAGCCTGTTCCTCCACTTTGAGAACAACTCCCTGTTCTACCGGGCCTCCCTGCTGGAGGACCTGAAGGCGGACTTCCTGGCCACCCAGGAGCAGAGCGTGGAGCGGACGCTGGACAGCCTGAACCGGAGCTTCGGAAAATGGCTGGTGGACGGCGTGCTGCGGATCTTCACCCCGCTGTGCTGATCTTGATGTAAAAATGGGCTCCCCGGTAAAAGCGGCACTTTTACCGGGGAGCTTCCGTATTTTTAGGCCGGTCAGGTCGCCGGCAGGAGCCGTTTTTTAAGCCCTAAGCAGCACAGGGCGATCACCCCGGCGGTCAGGGCCAGGCTGACGGGATAGACCGCCATCAAGGTGGCGAAGGTGGGATCCTTGGGGAACACGAAGCTCACCCACAGGATCCTGGTCCCACAGGTAAAGGCCAGGGCGCACAGCGCCGGCACGGCGCTCATGCCAAAGCCCCGAAGGTAGCCTGAAAGCACCTCCACAAACTCGGTGAACACATAGCCCAGCAGAATATACCGCAGCCGGATCATGCCGAATCGCAGCACCTCCGGGTCCCGGTTGAAAATGGACAGCAGACTCTCGCCAAACAGGAGCATTACCGCCGCCGTCACCACGAAAAAGCCCATACAGAAGCACAGACTCAGCTTCAAGGTGCTCCGGCAGCGGTCCAGCTTCCCGGCGCCATAGTTCTGGCCCACCAGGGTGGTGCAGGCCTGGCCGAAGGAATTGATGATGCTGTAAATAAACATCTCCAGGTTCGCCGCCGCCGAGGAGGCCGCCAGAATGGCGGTGCTGTTCAGGGAGTTGACGGCGGACTGGACGCAGATATTGGACAGGGAGAACACCATGCCCTGGACCCCGGCGGGCATCCCGATCCGCAGGATCCGCCGCAAAATGCCCCAGTCCACCCCCAGGGCCTTCACGTCGATCCGCACATCCCCGGTCTTCCGGCAGAGCAGGAAGAACAGCACCCCCGCGCTGACGGCGTTGGAGGCCACCGTGGCGACAGCCACCCCGTCCACCGTCCGCTTGAGCGCCAGGACAAAGAACAGATTCAGCAGCACATTCAGCACCCCGGAGGCGGTGAGCACCAGTAGGGGCGTCCGGGTGTCCCCGGCGCTGCGGAAAATGGCGGCCTCGAAATTGTACAGCAAAATCACCGGCAGACCCGCCAGATAGATCCGCAGATACAGCGCCGCCAGATCGAACACATCCGCCGGCATCAGCATCAGCCGCAGCAGGGGCCGGACGAAGAGCTGCCCCGCCAGGCCCATGACCAGTCCCCCCAGGACGGACACCACAATGGAGGTGTGGATGGCCCGGCGGATGCTGTCGTGGTCGCCCATGCCGATGCACTGGGAGATCAGCACATTGGCGCCCAGGGAAATGCCCACAAAAAAGTTGACCAGCAGATTGACAACGGCGCTGTTTCCCCCTACGGCGCCCATGGCGGCCTTGGCCAGGGCCTCGTCCGGGACGAAATTGCCCACCACCGCCACGTCCGCCGCGTTAAAGAGCTGCTGGAGCATGGCCGTGGCCGCCAGGGGCAGGGCCAGAAGCAGCAGCTTGTCCCAGAGGCTGCCGTGGATCATGTCGACGTCACGCTGCCGAATTGCCTGTTTCATTTTTGAAGATCTCCAATATCAGAATCCATACCCAAAGGGCACCTTATCATACTCCTTTTCCCTCGGAATGTCAATAGGGAAGGCCCCCAGCCCTTCGGGCTGGGGGCCAATTTTAGCTTCGCCGCAAAAACGATACCGGGCATGCCCAGGAGGTGTAACGATTCGCACTATCCCGGTGCGCACTGGCCGCGGGCCCTGCCCGCCCCGTGCGCATTGTCAGCGGCCACTGGCCGCCCGGGCGCGCCCAGCAGATAGAGCGATTAGCACCATCCCCGTGCGCATTGTCCGCGGCCACTGGCCGCCGCGTGATGGAAAAGCTGCCCCGGTGGTCCTGGGCGGTGATCTTGACTATCACCTTGCCCGCTGCCGGCACCTGATAGACCCCGTTCATATCCTGCTGGGAGAAAATCAGATTCCCCTCCCTGTCCCACATCTCCATGGAAAGGGTCCCGGCGTCGGTTTTGACCTCCACCTGGAGGACGTCCCCCTCGGGATAGAGGGTGCGCCGCATCCAGCCGCTCAGCAGGGTATAGCTGGCCGACCAGCTCTGGCGGCTCTCCGTGTCAGAATACCCAACACGGAGCGCGGAGCGCATGGTCCCAATACCAAAGTAGTTGGCCACCAGCACCGCCGCCACAAGAACAACGACCAGCACGGCGGTGAACAGGACACTCCGCAGAACGGGCTGTCTAGATTTCTTCTCCATTCCTACCACTCCTTTGTCTTGGCTTCCCGGCGAAGCCTCCAGATCCGCGCCTGGTAATACAGCGCCGGAAGGGCGAAAAGCGCCGCCAATACCCAAAAGATCACATGGGGGAACACCACACCGAAAAACACAAACATCGCGGCTATGCACAGCCAGGGGCCCCGCAGCACTCCGGCGCAGGCGATCTGGTCTTCGTAGGTGGTGTGCAGCTCAAAAGGCTTGCCATCCGCCTCCTTCTCCACGATCAGCAGCTCCCGGTTATAGGTGGTGGCGTTGGTGGCGATCCGGCCCCCCGGCTCCGCCCAGGGCCGCCAGCGGACCTTGCCCACGGAATAGTTGAGGTTGATATTCTTGTAGAACGTCCGATAGCCCAGATCCTCCAAGAATTGGCGGTAGTCCTCCGCGTCCTTCCGGGACTTCTGGCCCACAAACTCCACCCGGTACTCATACTTCCCAGGCTCGCACGCCTCCAATTCATAGAGGAGCTTTTCCGTCCTTACCAGCCGGAAGCCTCGGGCGGCCATCCGGTTCAGCCATTTTTCCTGGGCAGCCAGGGCCCCGCCGAAAAATCGATAGCATTTCTTGCTCATGTCGTGCCTCCTATGATCCGGCTGGCCGTCTCCGCCAGCGCCCGCAGCCTCTGTAACTCCCGTTCCGCTCTCTCCCGCCCCAGGGGGGTGACGCAATACTCCTTCTTCCGGCCTTCGGCCTCCCCATAAGGGGCGATCCAGCCCTTTTCCAGCAGGGCATTCAGGGCGCCGTACAGCGTCCCCGCTCCCAGCGCCAGCCGCCCGTGGGTCTCCTCCTCGATGAACTGCATCACCGCGTACCCGTGCTTCGGGGTGTACAGGGAGAGCAGGATGTAAAACGTCACTTCCGTCAACGCGCCGCCCTTGGCATAGTCCCGCAATTCCCTTCCCTCCTTATTACGTTTACTGTAATTACTATATCACTAACCGTAATAATTGTCAAGAGGTTTTCCGTAAAAAATCCTCCGCTTTTTTCCAGTCCGTCATACATTGTTCAGAATTGCCTGGTATGATAAGGGCAAAACGGAGGCGGTCACATGAAAAACTTTTTCCGGCGTTTCTCAGACGGGTTCCGCTCCTTTATGGCGGGGCGTTACGGGGCCGACGAGCTTTCTAGTTTTCTCTCCATCGCGGCGCTGGTGCTGCTGGTCCTGTCTGCCCTGGTAAGGCAGTTGTTTTTCCTCTACTTCCTGGCCCTGGGGCTGCTCATCTGGTCCAGCTTCCGAATCCTGTCCCGGAACACCCTGAAGCGGCGGCAGGAGCGGGAAGCGTATCTTCGGTTCTTTGGTCGTTTCCGGCAGAAGTGGAACCTGGTAAAAAACCGCTGGCGGGATCGGAAGACCCACCGCTACTATACCTGCCCCAGCTGCCACGTCACCATCCGCGTCCCCAAACCGGAGAAGGGAAAGACCATCGCCATCACCTGCCCCAAGTGCGGCAACCGCTTTGAAAGGAAAAACTGACGCCCATGGATCCCATTCACCTTTTGGTCACCTTTGACAAAAATTACATCCCGCCCTTCCAGGTGCTGGCCAAGTCCCTGGCGGTGAACAACCCGGCAGAGCGGTTCTACATCTGGCTGCTCCACAGCGCCATCCCGCGGGAGGCGCTGGACGACCTGGCGGCCTACTGCGGCAATCTGGACATGACGCTGACCCCGGTGGCGATCGACCCTGCCCTTTTCGCTGGGGCTCCGGTGTCCAAGCAGTACCCCCAGGAGATGTACTACCGTCTTCTATCACCCCTGCTGCTGCCGGAGGGCCTGGACCGGGTGCTGTACCTGGACCCGGATATTCTGAACATCAACCCCGTCCGGCCCCTTTGGGAGCTGGCCCTGGGAGACGCCGCCTTCGCCGCCGCCTCCCACAGCGGTATTTTTGAGCTGATCAACGACGTCAACCAGCTGCGGCTGGGAAATGAGACGGATTACTTTAATACCGGCGTTCTGCTGATGGATCTGGGCAAGGCCCGCTCCCTGGTCCGGGCGGAGGACCTTTTTCGCTGCGTCCGGGAGCAGCCGGAGCTGCTGCTTCTGCCAGATCAGGACGTGTTCAATCTGCTCTACGGAGAAAATACCCTGCCCATCAACGACGCGGTGTGGAATTACGACGCCCGGTACTACTCCGCCTATCTGCTCAAAAGCGAGGGCCGGTACCAGATGGACTATGTCCTGAAAAACACGGTGTTCCTCCACTTCTGCGGCAAGCAGAAGCCCTGGAAGACCCGATCAGCCCAGCGATTCACCATCCTCTACAAGCACTATATGCGCCTGGCGGAGCTGGAAGCCGGGGCGCATGCCTGACCTCAAGCATTTTTCATACGTTCGCCCCCGGCCTTGTGGCTGGGGGCGCTTTTTGTTTTCCGTAAAATGTTTCCCGCGCCCCTCCCCAGGGTTGAAAAGCGGTGAAAAACCAAGTATAATGGACGTATTCCAATGGAAGCAGAAGGAGGACGGCCCATGCGATGCGTCAAATGCGGCAATGAACTGGAGGAAGGGGCGGCGTTCTGCCCCCGCTGCGGGGAAAAAGTCTCGGAGGAGGATTCGGGACTTCCCATCTACCAGTGCGAGGTAAAGGGCCTGCTGAAATCCGGCAAGCTGCTGGTCTACCGGGACAAGGTAGAGTTTGTTGTAAGCCCGGTGCAGAAAATGACCTTCCGTTACGCTTCCCTGGCGGCGGTCCGGAAGGGACTGGACCGCATTAATTTTATCATGGAGGACGGGCGGACGGAAGCCTGCGTGGTGAACCGGAAGAACCTTCACGAGGCGTTTTATGTGATCGATCAGGCCGTCAAGCCCTATCTGGAACAGCGAAAGGGCCTTCTTCAGGAGCAGGGCGTCCGCTTTTCCTTCCCCAGCAGCCCCTCGGGCCTGGGCGGCGTGCTCAGCAATGGCCTACTGAATCTCCTGGACGACCGGTGCGATTACACGACCCCCGCCGGAAAAAAAGAAAGCGTCTTCTACCGGGACGTGAAAACGGCCCAGGTGACCGGCCTGGGCGTTCTGGAATTTACCATGTACGACGGGACCCGGCGGGCCTATACCGTGGAAAAAGAGCTGCGGGAGGAGGTCTCCGCCTTTTTCCAGACGGCGCTGACGCCCTTCGCGGAGGAGCGGAAGGCCCGGCTCCTGGCCATGGGCATCCTCTTTTCCTTTCCCCGGGGCCAGGGCACCCTCAATATCTATGCCGACCGGCTGGAATTTCTCGGGAGCGCCGGGCAGCAGGAGGTTGTCCCCTTCCCGGAGATCCGGGCGGTTTACACCTATGAAGACAGCCTAGAGACCGCCCTGACCGACGGCACCAGCAAGCTGTTCCCCATGGACCCGGATTTCCGGGCCCAGGTCCTCGATTTTCTGACGAAGGCCATCGCGCCCTATGAAGCCCAGCGGACCCAGGGCTTTGACTGTTCCTTCGGGTCCGATGAGACGCTGGAGATCAACCCGGAGCGGGGCGTATTTCATGTGCTTCGCCAAAATAGCCGGGAGATCTCCGAGGAATACAAATTAGCCGATCTTGTCCAGGCGGAGATGGTGGAAACAGCGGCCGGCCGGGACCTGGTCAGCGCCCTGCTGTCAGCCCCCGCCGGCAAAACCGGCGAGGAACGGGTTTCGGAGCTGGGGGTCCTGCTGACCCTCCAAACCGGCGGAGAACCGGTGGAGATATCGGTCCGCTTCGGTAGCTTCCCCTTCGGCGTCAGCCGGACCAGCCCCGACTATGAGCGGTCTGCGGCGGAGCAGGTCCAATTGGCAGGTTTCCTGGCGGAGCGCTGCCCCGACTGCCGGCTGGTCCTCCTCCCGCCGGTGGAAACAGCCGCCCCCCAGGCCCTTCCGGAGGTTCCGCCGGAGACGCCGCCGGCGGTGGAGGCCCCCTCCGCGGAGCGGGCGGAGCGGAAAGCCGCCGGCGTGGAACGGAGCCAGTTCAGGACGCTGATCGACGGGATTCATAATTTTGTGGAGCAATGCGGGACGCCGATGGCCATCGCGATCCAGGGGGACTGGGAATCCGGCAGCGGCAGCTTTCTGCGGATGGTCCACGACAGTCTCAGCGGAAACGTGTTCTGGCTCAACACCTGGCAGTTCTCCCAACCCATCCCCAGGGAGCAGCTTCCCCTGCTCCTGGGCGGCAACCTCATCGAGCTTCTGGAGGGCGCGGGCAGCGCGGAGGCCAAGTCCCGGGCCAAGCTGCTGACCAAGGGGGTCATCGGCATCGCCTCCGGATTGTTTCTCAAGGGCGCGGCGGACAGCCAAACCCTGACCAACGCCCTTTTCGGAACGGATCCCGACAACTCCCTGGAGCAGAAGGTCAAGCAGTTCCAAGCCCTGGTCAAGCGCAAGGCCAGTGCCGGAAACGGGCGGGTCCTCTTCTTTGTAGACGGCCTCAATCGGCTTTCCCCTGCTCAGGCGGTGGAGCTGCTGGACGCCATGCGCTATTATCTGGACTGCCCCGGCTGCGTGTTCATCGCGGCAGTGGATCGGGAGCAGGTCATCCAGGGGATGGAAGGAAGAGGCGAAAACGGCGGGGCCTATTTCGACAAGCTCTTTAAAACGGGATTCCGGGTGCTCCAGAGCAGCTTTGACGTGCCCAAATATGTGGAAGACAATCTGGGCCGGGCAAATATCCGCCCCCAGGACCCGGAGGAGCTGGGGCATTACAGCCAGCTGGCGATCCTCTCCGTAGGCCCCGACCCCAAGGCCCTGGAGCGGCTGTTCAGCTCCCTGCAGCTTCTGCGAAGCGTGATGGGCGAGGCCGCCTTCGCTTCCCGCCAGCGGCGGCTGACCATGTTCGCCCTGCTGTGCATGCAAAGCCGGTTCCCCGGCGCCTATCGGGAGCTGGTACAAAAGCGGGATCTGCTCACCCCCGCGTTTCTATCCGCGCTGGCCGCCGGCGCCGACCCGGAGAATTGGGTCGGTCCTGAGGAAACGGAAAAGCAGGCGTTCCGGGCCTTCTTTCAGGAGCTGTGCGCCGCCATCGACATGGACGGGGAGCAGGGCATCTCCCGGGAGGACTGCGCTGCCTTTGCCGAGGCCCTGTCCGCCTCCGCCGTCACCTCCATGAAATGCTCCAGACGCAAAACGAAACCCCCGGCTGGGAAGCTGCCGCTTTCCAGCCGGGGGCCCTTTTCCAATTTACCACTCATACTTGAGCTCTTCCCGGGTAAAGCCGTTTTTTTTCAAAAATTCCTCCAGGTCCCGGTCGTCCCGAATCAGCATGACCTCGGTGAACCGGCCCGTCTCCTCCGATTTGTACCCCGCCACCTTTTCGCCGGTGCAGATGCTGCACCGAATCACGGGCTCCTTTCCCGTCCGGTCAAAGGACGGCTTGGCGGGCTTTTTGAATAACGGAAACATCGAACCCATCCTCCTGTTCCAAAAATCCAACCTATACCGGAAGTGTAGCAAAATCCCACTGCTTTGTCAAGTGATTTTCCTGCCATCCAATTCCTGGCGGCGTGGCAGTCGCATAAATCCCCTTTTCTTGCAAACAATAGCAGCGGAAGCAAATGCGCTAGCCACTGGTAAAGGAGAGGAAAACTATGAAAGCAACAGGCATCGTCCGCAGGGTGGACGATCTTGGCCGGATCGTCATTCCCAAGGAGATCCGCCGCACCCTGAAAATCCGGGAGGGTGACCCGTTACAGACAACATTGACACCGTGCCAGCGTTTCACCTTCGCCACACTGGATCTGGCCAAGCGAATGGGCTGGACATAGTACATAGAACCCCTCTGGGGGATGGCCGCATCGGCCGCCCAGAGGGGTATCGCCTTTAGATTGTCATGAGGACTTTAAGCTCTCAAAATCTGTTATTGCTCTGCCTTGCCCCTCTCTTTCGTCAGCGCCAAAAAGCCCTGCAAAAATGCCGCTGGGAACACAAAGTTCTATATCGTCCCATTTTTCACATTCCACACTGTTTCGTCGCCGCAGATGTTGCGGATTTTGAGGCGAAGCGGCTTTTTGTCACAGCGAATCTGTCCGTTCCAAAATTCTTTTGTTTTCACGCCGTTTGCGATTACATAGCCGTTTTTGTCAATTTTGATCTCACTGTCGGAGTGCCACTCCCCCTCGGTGGCGGTACAGTCAACGCTCAAGAATTCGATCAGCTCCAAACCGCTTTCGCTGATTTCAATGGGCTTGTACGGTTTTTGGGCCGAAGAATTCAGGAAAGCTTTTTGGTTGAACTCAGTGATCTTGGAAAGCACACGATCGCTCATAAACCCGTCAATGACAACGGCGTATCCGCCAAACAGGTCCTCGCAGTTTTCCTCTACATGAAACCGGGCATAATCGCCGATGATCACATCGTCTAGAACGGTTTTCAGGTCGCGCAGCTCGATTTCCACCGTGGTGCTGTCGTCCTCCTTGATAAACCGCAGGATCTCGTCTTTGTCCGTAATATCAATGTAGTAGACAATGACTTTTTTGACGTCGCTGTCAAGGTCTGGGATCGCCTGATGGAGGATGCGGTTCATCGTCACCTTATCAAGCAGCTTGGAGGAGCTGTCCATCAGATTCGGCACATAAACGGGGACGGTTCCCAGCTTGCTGTCGGAAATAGCGCCCTCCCAGAAGGAATCGAGCGAATCCTCGTTTTTCAGGCCGGGGATCAGCGACTTGATTCTATCCATGGTCTGCGCCGGGTTGCGGTAAAGCTGTACGCCGTCCTTGATTTCCAGCACGTCAAACTCCGCGCCGTCCGCTTTCAGACGGTCCCGGGTGGTTTGAATGGAGTTCAGGCCAATATCGCAGTGAATGAAGCGTCGGCCAAGCTTGGCAGCCACGGCGGCGGTCACGCCGCTGCCTCCGAAAAAGTCGGCGACGAGCATATTCTCATTTGAAGATAACGTTAAGACTCTTTCTAATAACTCTTCAGGTTTTTGTGTGGCGTAATTAACTATTTCGCTATTGCTACCTTTTAATGTTGAAATGTCTATCCACAAATTATTTATAGCCTGACCCTGATACTCGTCAAGATAAATTTTCTTATATATTTGCTTGTCTTTTGAGTCTGGAAAATGCAAATAGCCTAAACGATCTAACTCTTCCATTTTATCACGGGTAATCGCCCAACCATTAGGCGGCATTTTGTAACCTTTATAATCGTACATTAAGTTTGGGCGAGGATTTGGGCTTCGCATAACTGTAATCATATATCGTCTGCCATCTTCGTCAGTATATTTGAACTGTTGATTTATATATTCTTCGGAAGCTTCTGTATAAACCGGATTAATAATATACTCGGAAGATTTTGCATACCAAAAGATATTGTCATATGCAACAGAAAGAGAATTCATCGTTCCTAATGCAGTACCACCTTTTCGACGCCATATAATTTCGTTTATGCAATTTGCTTCTCCAAAAATCTCATCCAAAAGAATTTTTACATATGCACCGATATGATAATCTAAATGAATAAAAATTGTGGCCGTCTCGCTCATGACGGACTTGATGGCCATGAGGTTTTCGTACATCCAGTTGAGATACTTCTCCTTGTCCCAAACGTCGCCGTACATTTTTTCCCCGAAGGCTTTCAGATCGTCGTTGTCAAGCTCCTGTTCGGCCTGCGTGATGGCTTCCGCCACCTTCGGATTGCGGCGGATATAGACCTTCTTGGCGTAATCCGCGCCGCTTGCAAAGGGCGGATCGATATACACGAGGTCCACCTGAATGCCATTTTCTTTTAAGTACGCACAGGCAGAGACGCACTCGCCGCGAATAACCATATTGCCGCCGGCGTTTTCGCCCACGGTCTCCTGCTTTTTCATTTCATAAAGGGGCATCCCACGCTGGATAGTCATTGAAACATCGTCGGCACCCTTGTATTTCAGAATTCTGTTAAAATTCCCCAGCACAGCCTGTCCCTCGATGGGCTCAGGGATAAAGGGAACATATTTAATCGGCATCAGAATCGCCCTCCGTTTTATTTTTTGCTTTTCTCCTGTTAAAATAATTCATTTGGTATGCCAGTTCATCTAAATCTTTCTGGAGTTTCTCCAAATAATCTAGAGATTCGTCGCTGAGGCATTTCCATGAATAATATTCAAAATCTTTAATGTCAATTTCTTGCAGTATACATTTCATTACTGCATCTTTATCATCAACGACAAAAAGATATATATGACTAATATTTTCCCGCAATTTTGATGTTATTTTGTAAACCTTTGACCGCTTGTTTGTTTTACTCAATTCGCAAATGTAATAGTACACATCTTCTTGATAAATACGGATTATCTTTGAAAAGTTATCTGATAGCTCATAAATTCCTATCCTATTATCAATTCTAAGATTTGAATTCAATGAATCTATAAATTTAAAACATCCTCTATATAGAGATAGGATCATAACATTTCGCTCATAAAAATACGAGACAGTTGAAGTTACACATATGAGAATTCCGCTCGAAAATAAACCAATGCAGATATTGCTCATATACTCAAATTGTATCCTATACAGTAAAAACGACAGGACTAAAGCTACCGTAGCTATTGTTCCAGACCATATCAAGATTTTCTTTTGCAGCCTCATTTTTTCTCCTCTCCAAAAAATTCTTCGATTTTCTTTTGCATCCGCAAAATCCGCTCAGCCTCCGGCAGCGTATCCTCCAAGTACAAATAGTCAAATCGCACATAGCCGAAGGCTTTGTTGTTCTGCCTCAAAAACTCCGTTTCCATAAAGGCTCTTTTGTCCTTAAAAATTGGAATGTTTGCGTAAACATCACCCTTGGTTTCCGCAATGATCACCTTATGGATTACCCCATCTTTTCGCCGGAGGATCAGAAAGTCCGGGGTGTAAACGCCGATATAATTCCATTTCCCGCCGTCATTCCGATAACACTTGATTTTGAATTCGGTCATTGCGCGGTCGCCGTTGTAGTAGACCTCCAAGCCGAGCTTTTCGATTTCATCAAAGGACAAAACTTCCTTCAAAAAGGTCTGCTCAAAGCCGCTGTCGGTGTGGTAGGGCAGATAATGGAAAGAGCGGTCTTTATTGATGTGGGAGGTGTTCTGTGCCCGCAGGGCTGCGGCCATTGCGACGTTGCCCGTTTCTTCTAGATACCGAATGGTTTCCTCCATCTTAGGATCAGACTTCAGTTTTCCTTTATCATCCTTTATGATGTTTTCCACCGTGCTCTGGGCTGGATAGTAATCCTGCGGCTTGTCGGTATATACCTGGGGTGTGAAATTGGCAATATTCAAAAGGCTGGCCGCCTCGGGGATCAGCTCCTCAGTGGTAGTAAAGTCGCGTTTCGCGCAGAAGGCCTTGCGAATATTGGCCTCCACCAGCTTTCGATCGTATTTGGAGCTGTAATAGTGCGCCCCGTCTTTTTCGTAGGTGATCGTCTGATAGACGGCTTTGAGAGCGTCTTCAAACTTCATCAGCTCTTCGACCGAGGGCAACCCGAAGCCGCCCTTCATAATGCAATAAACCCAGGAAAGGAAGGTCGCCGGTTCGCTCCCGGTTTCCGAATCGTCAATATGAATGGTCGTTTTGCTCTCATCCATAGAAAGGTCGGTGGTCTTGATCACGCCGCTTACAAGGCGGGCGTTATCGGCCGAAGTCGCAATGTCGCTTGCGGGATCGGCTTTTTCCGCCTCCAGGGTGTCATAGTTGATTTTGAGCTGATAGAAGTCGACCTTCGGCAGCTTCAAATACGCCGTGCGGTCGTAACGCTTTAATGGCGTTTTGCCATTATCGGCGGAGGAGAACTCTTTGAGCGTAATATGATGTCGCTGCTCAAGCTGCATATTCAATTTCTCCGCGTTGCTTTCGTTCAAATAAATAAGCGCCGTTTCGGGACTGCCCTTCACGACCTGGCGCAGGCAGCGGCAGGAGGTTTGCAAGACCATATTTGTCGGGCAGTCTCCCTCTTGGGACAGAATAATGCCTGTAAGGCTACGGCAGTCCCAGCCCTCTTTGCCGACCTGCACAAGCAGGACAATGCGGACTTTGGAAATGGACTTGTCCAAGCTATCAAACTGCATTTGGCTGTCGGTGGGCATTGGATGCTGCTTATTCCCTTTATGAAATTTCAGAATCGTATCTGCTCCGAGCCCGTATTCCGCAACAATCCGGGATACCAGAGGATAGACCGTTTCCTCTAATTTCCCGATTCCGCCGCAATAAATACCGAGCTTTGCGGTCGTTCCATCCGCATAGACAGTATTTTGGTATGTATCCAGAAATTCACGGACACCATTTTCGATGATCCGACTGCTGTCGGCGATATCCGCGATTTTGACCACCGGCCGTTTTAAGAAATTGCCCACGCCGTCAATTAAGGGATAGTAATATACGATATTCGTGATCTCAGCCGTTCCGACGGAAAGGGTGTCGACGACCTTGATTTTTTCGACTTTTTCAAGGTAGGGCGTGCCCGAAAAACCGACCACAGAGTTGATTGCCCTATTTTGCGCCCATTTTGTAACGACAGCGCGTAGCTTGATCTCATCGCTGACGGCGTGATGTACCTCATCAATGAAGATGGAAAGAGACGGAAGCTTTCCGATCAGGTTACGCAGCTCGTTTGCCTGCCGATCTTTTTCGTCGTCACTTTCCTCAAACAGACTGATTTGGCCGTTTTTCTCCTGAATCCGGTCGAGAATCACCTTTTCGGCATTTGTGACGGCGACCAGCCCGAAAAGCTCAGAAAGCGGCTGATGGTTCGCGATTTTCTGTACATTTGGATTTTTGGTTTTATTGGATTTATTGGCGGTCTTTGTCTGGTCCAGCACCTCAAAAGAGATCATACGTTTTATCTCTGTCGCCGCAGGTTCTGGAATGATCCATGCGGGATCAAAATTTTGTATTGTTTTCAGGCTCGGCACAACGGAGGATTTTAATCCCGACGGCGCAAGGATAATAAAATTATGTGCAAAGGCGGGATTTGCAGGCTCTTGGAGCGCAAAATACAAATCAAGATAGATAAACGCCGCCATCAGATAGGTTTTCCCCGCGCCCATGGGCAGACTGAACAGATAATCCGGATAAGAAACGCCGTAGAAAGCGCTGTGAAAGAAG
Source organism: uncultured Oscillospiraceae bacterium (assembly GCA_947627745.1). GTDB lineage: Bacteria > Bacillota > Clostridia > Oscillospirales > Oscillospiraceae > Faecousia. The sequence goes on along the minus strand of CANQXH010000014.1, from coordinate 4,762 downwards.
CTGCCGCAGTCAATACTTGACGGGTCTTTCTTGAGCTGCTTTTCCAACCCTTCGGAAACCTGCTCCCCTTTATCGTTTTTCAACGTGGAATATTCAAACAGTGCGGCTGCCGCCGGGTTTTTCTCCAAATATTCTCGGGTTGCCGTAGACAGCTCTATGTCATTCAAATTGGCAGAGTTGAACCGGCCCTTTTTGAACAGAAACTCCAAGGGCTTGCAATCGCAGGCAATTTTGAGAAATAGATAAACCTTGATTGCTTCGATCTGTGCGTCGCGCATTTGCCCCGTTTTCTCTATATATTCAATTAGGCTTTTAACCGTGCACTGTGGTGAAGTGTACCACCGTCTGCACTTATTCTCGATCATTTTATAGAACATACTGTTCCTCCAACAAGGTGTGTTTGTGTGCCGGTAATATTGATACCGAGGAATGTACCGCTGCCTGAGCTATTCGCATGCTTCTTCTCCGACTTTTTTGGCTTTCTCAAAATGATCGCCGTACTCAGCAACCTGCTTCTTTGTAAGCTTCACATTCACCTCAAGCTGAATGTTCGACGGCCATTTTCATCATCAAAAACCTCCACCCGGCTGTTTCAAGCAGTTTGTTGATTTTAATTCTGGCTTTCGCCTCTTTTGCTTTCATAACAGCACCTCGCCTTCAATCCCGCAGAAGCCAATCCGCCACATCAACAATCTGCACGCCTTCGTACTGATATGCTTCCTGGCGAATGCGTGTGAGGATCAATTTCGGATAGGCGTCCTTGATTTTCAGCAGTGGATCGATCTCGCGTTTGAAGGTATCAGGATCATCTATACTGCTGGAAACTTGGATATATAACTTTTCGTTGCGCTTGATGGCTACAAAATCAATTTCTTTCTTGTAAAGCACCCCGGCATAAAGCTCATACCCCCGCCGCAGAAGTTCAATAGCTACTATATTTTCGATCATCCTGCCATAATCCGCGTTTTTGGTACCCAGCTTGGCATACTTGAAAGAGTGGTCACTAAGATAGTATTTGTCGTTTGACGCAAGGTAACGTTTGCCTTGAATGTCGTACCGCCTTACCTTATAGAACGCAAAAGCATTGCACAGATACTTGATATAGGCGCTGATCGTGCGGTCATTTGTTTTGACGTGTTCACTTGTAAAGCCCGTCGCCACGCTGCGCGTGGAGATCTGATTGGAGATATTATCGATTAGGAAATCACAGAGGCGCTCCATCAGCGGCATGTTGCGTATCCGATATTTGCGCTGGATATCCCGGACAATCAGTGTGTTGAAAACATCAGAAATATAATCGTATTTTGACTCCGGTGTTTTATAGAGATAGGAACCGGACATGCCGCCCTCCTGTATATAGTGGTTAAAAGCGGAATACTGGTCTGTCAGTTCAAAGTACCGCATGAACTCCGCAAAGGAGAACGGAAAGACCTCGATTTCAAAGGTTCGACCGGTGAACAGGGTTGCCAAATCACTGCTCAGCAGGAAAGCGTTGGAACCAGTGATGTAAATGTCGTATTTCTCGGAAGCGTGAAGGCTATTGATGGCTTTTTCAAAGCCATCACACATCTGAACCTCGTCAATGAAGATGAAGTTGTTTTTCCCCGGTGTATATGCTTTTTCAATATAGTCATTCAGCGCATGATATTCATTCAGGCCCTCATACGCGCTCATATTGAAATTGATATGAATGATGTTCGCACTCGGGTCCGTATCCAGAACATGGGCCATAAAAGCCTCCAGCAGTTTCGACTTTCCGCTGCGTCGGACGCCGGTAATGACTTTAATATCCGGGGTGCCCATGACATCCTTCAGCTTGTTCAGATAGAAGTCACGCTTGATCAATCGCACGGCAAATCACCTCGTTCGTATTATACCACAATCTATTTCGCAAAATCAAGTATTTTTCAAAAACGCGAAACAGAAAAGCATCCGTCAGGAAGAGCCATTACGGAAAACATTGACACCGTGCCAGCGTTTCACCTTCGCCACACTGGATTTGGCCAAGCGAATGGGATGGACATAGTACATAGAACCCCCCTGGGGATGGCCGCTAAGGCCGTCCCAGGGGGGTGTATCGCATGGAGACTGTCTTGAGGACTTTATGCTCTCAAAATTTGTTCGCAGAAGGACGCCATCATCGGCCCATTCGACCTTGCGCTGCGGACGGTTTTCGACGCGACCGCCCTGGAAGCCGAGCGGGACGAGAAGCTGTCCCTCACTGCTGTCCCTTGGTGCGTTAGGATAAGCTTAATGTTTTAGCGTATTTGAATTGGATGATATCATTCGGCGCGGTTTTGGTATAGGCATCTTCCTGATGCATCGCTTCGACTATTCGGTTTTTTGATGCCTTACCAAATCGCTGGATGACCGCGTCAAGGATTTCTTGATCCTCTGTTGTTAAGTGAGGGTATTCTTTGCTCTCTGTTGGGAGAAATTTATATCCCGTTCCATCGCCCATCTCAATTTCCTCACAACGGATCGTGCTCAGATCAACAATCGATTCGTATGCTACGGGGACGGCCCCCATGGGCAATGCGCGATACACGAGGCCAGAAATAGCATGCCCCCTGCGCTTGTATGAGAGAGCATCCGCATACCACAGCAGCTTCATAAGCTTGACCCGGAACAAGCTTATTACCATTGAAGAATTCGCATAGTAACGAATCATATCTACAACCACATCCAGTGATAATGCCTTTCCGCCCGTCGCCTCTGGATTATGGAGGAATCGCGCATATTTGGACATAATTGTACTTTTCAGATACTGGTCATGATTTTGCTCGAAAAGCACGGTCCCGGTCTCCATATATTTTGAATAGGACGCGGGAGAAAGGGATTTTTTCTCAGCGCGAAGCAATTGCAAAAACCACTCCGGATCGCAAGCCAACTTACGAAGAATTGTATCATGCGCAATGTCCTGCACTTGATGGCTCTCGTAACGTGTAATGGTTTTTGCGCCCCAACCAAGCAAGGTGCACAAGTCGCTCTGACTGATCCCATACCTGGCGCGAATAGCCGCAATTTCATGGGAAGTAAGCAACCCCATCTTCTCCCGATACGCGTTTTTCATGGAGATATCGTTAGAAGAAATTTGTTGCTCATCCTCATAAGTTTCATTTGCTCGGTCGCAATAGAAGTACTCAGCGCTATAATCGACAGGCACATTTTTGAAAACATTATGCTCTGAAACACGGATGACTTGTACTGTGTGTTCCTCCATGCAGCAAGGGCAAAGCATATCGGCTTTTTTCAAGTTCTTCATTATCAAACACCTCCTTACTGCTTTCTGTAGGGAAACATATCAGGTGTAAAAGGAATCTCCGCATAGTGAAAAGACATTACAAAAGTTGTGTGTTCTCCATATTCGGAAAGCAACTCCACACGGAGCTTGATATAGACATCTCCCTTACCATCATACACCTTTCCAAACTCACGCATTTCACTTCTTTTAGGGAAACGTAAATCTTTGACGGTCTGCATGTACTCTTCTTCTGTCAATGTCAGTAGTTCTCGTTTCAATGCGGACACCGGGTTCTCATCTGGAAATAAGTCTGCAACAGTATATTGATTTGTATACCGTTGACCTCGATTTTGATCGACCTGTCGCTCTATCTGAAATGTCACCTTCGCATTGTGCTCTAATGCATATCGAAGATTCTGCAAATAGGATCTTACTTCAAATTCTTTCTCAATTCTTGCCCTTGTATCCGCCAAAGTCAACTTCCTCCAGCATTATTGGTATCATCTGATACCATTATATGCTTCAAATCAAGAATTGTCAAGTGGAATTTGGTGCCAATTGATACCTCTTCTAGGGGTGATATCTTGACAACTTCTGCGACACTGCATATTATATTTTCAGCATTTTAGGTAAAGTGGTTTCTTCGTCAAGTAGAATACTCTACGGAAATATTTACATTTTTGCCCGAAAACCAATCTGCACATCCATCTATTAATCACTCAGATTTCTTCAAAAGTCAAGCCACAGAATGATAACTTTCATGAAATAAAGCCCGAAACCATCAACTACCCGCTTATGCACGCCGCCAAGAACGCTCTTGGTTTCCTTCACCTCAAAATCATGAAAATAAAGAAACTCGCTTAGTTATTGCAAGTGGATCTTTCCTGTGTTACAATAAGTGCATGCAAAAACGTAAATCAGCATGCGGAAAGTTGGTGTCCATTTGAATCAAAAGGAGATTGCGCAAAATGTACTCAAGGGCAACGGTGGAATTGCGAAAACCGCCGACTTTGTTGCGGCAGGCATAAAAAATATGATGTGGCGATGCTGTGCAAGGAAGGTTTTCTCGAACGTATTCGGCGTGGGGTGTACCAATTGCCGGGCAACGATCAAATAACAGAGGAACAGTTGCTCCGCGAGCTGCTGCCGCAGGGAATCGTTTGTGTGGAGTCCGCGCTGTTTCATTACGGATACAGCGATTTTGCACCCCGTGCCTGGTCTGTTGCAGTGCCGAGAACGGCATCCAGGGCAGTCGGAAATATCGGGGAATTTCCGGTCAGAGCCTATTATATTCAAAAAGAGTATTTCCCAATCGGGAAGACCATTGAAAGCTTCAACGGTGTAATGCTCCCTGTGTATGATCGGGAACGCACCGTTTGCGACTGCTTCAAATACCGGACAAAGCTCGACAATGAAACCTTCAACAAGGCGTTGAATGCTTTGCTGCTATAATAAAAGTGGACACGGAGGGGTAGAAAAAAGTCTTTCCGTGGTGTACCATAAAGGCGAGTATTCTAC
>CANQXH010000013.1 GCA_947627745.1 uncultured Oscillospiraceae bacterium | reverse complement strand
CAGCTATTGTATCACGGGCATCTTAAAACCTGCTGATACTTGATTGTTAACTTTGAAATTTATTATACGAGGAGGAATTATATATGTTTCAAAACATTCCCCAGGTGAAGCTGGGCATCATTGCCGTCAGCCGGGACTGCTTCGTGATCTCTCTGTCCCAGCGCCGCCGGAGCGCCGTCGCAGCCGCCTGCGCCGAAAAGGGCCTGGCCCTCTACGAGGCCCAGACCACCGTGGAAAACGAGAAGGATATGGAAAAGGCCATGGCGGAGGTCCGGGCCGCCGGGTGTAACGCCCTGGTGGTCTTCCTGGGCAACTTCGGCCCGGAGACCCCGGAGACCCTGATTGCCCAAAAATTTGACGGCCCGGTGATGTACGCCGCCGCCGCGGAAGGGGACGGAGACTTGATCAACGGCCGGGGGGACGCCTTCTGCGGGATGCTGAACTGCTCTTATAATCTGGGCCTGCGGAAAATCAAGGCCTACATCCCGGAGTACCCCGTGGGCACGGCGGAGGACGTGGCGGAGATGATTTTGGACTTCGTGCCCGTGGCCCGTGCGCTGATCGGCCTGAAAAATCTGAAAATTATCACCTTCGGCCCCCGGCCTCAGGACTTTTTCGCCTGCAACGCCCCCATCCAGGGGCTCTATGAGATGGGGGTGGAGATCGAGGAGAACTCCGAGCTGGATCTTCTGGTGAGCTACAAGGCCCACGCCGGGGACCCCCGAATCCCCCAGGTCTGCGCCGATATGGCCGCCGAAATGGGCGAGGGTAGGTACTATCCCGACCTGCTGGAGCGGATGGCTCAGTTTGAGCTGACGCTGCTGGACTGGGCGGAGAACCACAAGGGCGCCCGAAAGTATGTAGCCTTCGCCGACAAGTGCTGGCCCGCGTTTCCCGAGGCCTTTGGCTTTGAACCATGTTATGTCAACTCCCGCCTGGCCGCCCGGGGCATTCCCGTGGCCTGCGAGGTGGATATTTACGGCGCCCTCAGCGAGTATATCGGCGCCTGCGTCTCTGCCGACGCGGTGACATTGCTGGACATCAACAACTCTGTGCCCAAATCCCTGTATGATTCCGAAATTGCCGGCAAATTCGACTACAAGCTCACCGACACCTTCATGGGCTTCCACTGTGGCAACACCCCGTCCTGCAAGCTCTGCGCCGACCGGGCGGTGAAGTACCAGCTGATCCAGCACCGGCTGTTAGAGCCAAAAGACAGCGAACCGGACTTTACCCGGGGCACCCTGGAGGGGGACATCACCCCCGGAGCCATCACCTTCTACCGCCTCCAGTGCGACAGTGAAGGCAATCTCCGGGCCTACATCGCCCAGGGCGAGGTGCTGAACGTGGCAACAGGCAGCTTCGGTGGAATCGGCGTCTTCGCCATTCCCGAAATGGGCCGGTTTTACCGCCACGTCCTCATCCAGAAGCGCTATCCCCACCACGGGGCCGTTGCCTTCGGCCACTACGGCAAGGCCCTGTTTGAGGTGTTCAAATTCCTGGGCATCCAGGACATCTCCTACAACCAGCCCAAGAGCCTGCCCTATCCCACGGAGAACCCCTGGGCATAAACCCACACTGGTGAAGAATGTGGGATTCATAAGGAGCGATTCCCTCGGCGCCATACTCCGTTTTGCCAAAATACCTTGTTTTTTCCATAATTTACAAAGAAATCCCTGTTTTTACTAGTTTGAGTTTATAGAGAGGATTCTTGACAAGCACAGCCACCGGTTGCAGGTGGCTGTGTTTTTGTGGACAAACCGAGATATTTCGTCCCTTATAGCTTCTGATTCTGCGCCCGGTAAGCAGCAGGGGCTACGCCTGTTATTTTTTTGAAGGTATCATCGAAAAAGCTGCGGGTGCCAAAGCAAAGACGCTCACTGATCTCCTGAATACTCAGCTGGGTGGTGGTCAAGAGCATTTTGGCGCGTTCCACCCGCACGATCTTGATATAGGTGTTGATGCTGACGCCGGTTTCCTCCTTGAATTTTCTGGACAGGTAGTAATTCGCGTAACCGATCCGCCCTGCCAAGAAGGAAAGGGTGAGTTTTTCTTCGGAATGAAGCTCGATATAATCGCAGCAGCTTTGAATCTGCTTGGACCAGTGGGGATTGATGCGGCTTTTGCGAACCAGCATGATGAAGTCTTCATACATTTTGTGATTGACGAACACCACATCAGTCATGGTATGGCATTCAATGAGATCTTGAATATAGGCATCCCCACGGGAGTAGGCCGCTTCGGGTGAAATACCGCCTTCAATAGCCGCCCGGGTGCAGAGGGAGGTGAATACCGAGGCAGAGATTTTTGCCTGGGTCAGAGAATCGCTGCTTTGAATCCCCACGCCGCCGCTGATGGAAGATGCCTGAGACAGCGCCGCTTTATAGTTTGGATCTCCCTCCCGCACCATTTTCAGCAGCGCTCGTTCCGCCATATAGGTCTGCATCCGGTCGCCCTTTGGATGGTCGGCTGTCTTTTGGCTGGCAAGCTCCGCACGCTGAAAGTGGATGTCGCCGGTACTGAGCCGTTCGCCTGCCACGCAGTAGTGCAGCATCAGGGTGTACTGAAAGAGCTGATTAACCATGACCGTGGGAATGCGTTCCAAATTCCGCATCAGCTTTGGCAGCCAGGCCCGGGGCACTTGTGCCCGGGCGATGGCGCGCCGAATCTCCGTTGACAGCGTCTCCCTGGTGGAGAAGGGCCCGAATACATGGATGCGGGTGACTTCATCGTCCTTTGTTTCAAATACCGCGCTCCATACCAGGTTGTAAGGGATACTGAGAATCAGCGGCGCATGATTGCTCCGGCTGTATTCCAGCATATATTGCATACTCCCGGTGGAGGAAAACAGCGTGTTAAGGACCAGCTCCTCGCTGCTGGCATCCAGGAGGGTCCCCTCTGGATCGTAGGTCCAGCTGAACAGATTCCCGTTACACTCCAGCAGTTCTCGCAGGCACGCGATCCGCTCGTCGATGGGTTGGGACAGGATGGACATTTTACCGGCACCTCCATATCTCTGCTTATTATAAATAATATATCATGTTTTTTCGCTATTGTATATAATCTTTTTACACAACCGTAATTGAGCGCTAATTTAAGAAATATTTCGCTAATATCAATATATACCAATACGGAATTGCGTGATATGATACAAGTAGTGAAAGGGGGCTTTTCTATGAGCCATTGGTGGGAAAATCATCCTTGGCGCATGATCCAGACCAATTTGCGGGAACAGGATATGGAGGACCTGGATGCGGAACGCTTTGTTCGGGATCTACAGAAGTTCGACGCAACCGTAGTGATGGTGAATGCCGCCGGAATCGTTGCCAGCTATTTTACGGCGATTCCTGACCATACCCAAAGTGCGCATTTACACGGCGACAGTCTGAAAAGTCTGCTGGACGCGTGCCACAAAGCCGGGATTCGGGTCATCGCCCGGACGGATTTTTCAAAGATCCGCCACCCCATTGCGGACCGACATCCCGACTGGCTCTACCGCAGCGCGGAAGGCAAGGTGTTTGACTGTAACGGTGATATTCAGGTGTGCCCCAACAGCGCCTACCAGCGTCAGGTCCTGTACGACATTGTAAAAGAATTATTGACCGCCCTGCCTTTTGACGGCATTTTCTTTAATATGAGCGGGGCATTTGTGACCGGCTATGACGGGACCTTATACGGCCCATGTATGTGCGATACCTGCAAAAGGCTGTATCGGGAGCAGACTGGGCTGGAACCTCCGGCGGCAGGGCTCCGGGACCCGGGATTTATGCGCTATGTGGGCTTCCAGTCCAAGCAGATTGCCATCAATAAAGCCCGACAGATGCGCTTCATCAGAGACATCAATCCGGAGGTGGCCGTCAACGGCTTTGATTACCTGCGGACGGAATGCAATACGGACATCGGTCGGGGCGCATGGGTGTACTGTTCCTCGGCAAACGCCCGCTCCGGCGGCCGGCGGCAGATCGTGGACAATGCCTGTGTGGATTTCGTCGGCTTCCGCTATCGGGACACTTCCGTTTCACCGGCGCTCACGGAGCTGCGGCTATGGCAGAGCCTGGCGAACGGCGGCGGACTGAGCTATTACATCATGGGCAGACTGGACAACCATCGGGATGTCTCAGGCTATGAACGGGTCCAAAAGGTTTTTGCCTTTCATAAGCGGAATGAAGAGGTATACGCTGGACTGCGCTCGGCGGCTTCGGTGCTGGTGGTGGAGAAGGGCGGTATGAGCCGGGAGGACCCGGAGGTATACGGCTGGGTCCACAGCCTGACCCAGAGCCACGTCCCCTTCGATACCTGCAAGCTACAGGAGCTGACTGCCCAAGCGCTGGACGGCAAATCGGTGGTGCTGCTGGGGGATGTCCGGCCCCTCAGCGCCGGTCAGGCTGAGTTGCTGGATGCTTTCGCGGAAAACGGCGGAACGGTGCTGGCCACCGGCGACACCGGCATTGCGGGCAATGCCATTGCGCTGAAATGCCTGGGAATAACGGCGGTCGGCGCGCGTCAAAAGGGACTGATGTCCACCGCACTGGAGGTTTCCGAGGCAGACCGGGCAGTATTTGCCCGCTGTGCGGATGCGCCGGTCATCGCGATCGGCGGAGACTTCCGAATGGTAGCGTTTGCGCCGGAGGCAAAAACCTATCTGCGTCTGATTCCGGAGCATCCCTACGGCCCGCCGGAACGGTGCTATCCGGTGCCCTCCTGCGACCAGCCTGGAGTTGCTGTCCATCCTTACGGCGCGGGCAGGGGAATCTACGTTCCGGCGCTGCTGGGCAGCCTCTATTACCGAGAGGGCTGGCAGAACACCCTCAATTTCATGCAGGATCTCCTGTTCGGACTGTGCGGGCTCCCGGAATTGGTGCCCGGCGTATCCGCCATGGTGGAGCTGACCCTGGCCAAGAAGGAAGGCTGCGCCGTCGTTCAGCTTGTCAACGAGAGCGGCTGCTTTGACGGCCACTATTTCCCGCCGGTCCCTATCGGCGATCTTCATCTGCGCCTGCCCGGACTGGCGGGGCACAGTGTCCGCACCCTGTCCGGGGGCCAAATCTCCTGCCGGGATGACGATGGCGATCTGGAGATTCGGCTGGATGTTTTAAATTCTTATGAAGCAATCGTGATCCAGTGACCCCGTTTGTGAAAAAAGCGCACCGCATCTTCGCCGGAGATCCGGTCGAAGATGCGGTGTGCTTCTATTTTTAGGAGGTTACATCCACTCGGAGGGGTCCTTCCATCCCCGCTTCCCAAGATATTTTTCCAGGTCCATTTTTTCGATCTGTTCCTTGGTTAGCTTGGTATTCATCATCCGGGCCCAGCCGCCCTCCGCCTTTCCTTCCGTCATGGCGTCCGATGGCCGAAGCTGATTCAGTAGCGGCTGCCCCGCCTCAAAGCGGCGGGCGTTTTCCCGGATGATCTCGATGCTTCTGGCTGCCCGGTCCTGCACCTGAGGGGTGCAGTGGGGCGTGATATAGACCTCCGGCATGGACCAGAGCGGGCTGTCCGGCTCCAGAGGCTGGGTTTCAAAAACGTCTAATCCCGCGCCGCCGAGCCTGCCGTCTTTCAGAGCCTGGATCAAATCCTCCGTGCAGACCACGCCGCCCCGGGCCATATTGACCAGGAACGCTCCCGGCTTCATCTGGGCAAAGGTTTTCGCGTTCATGAGGTGGAAGGTCTCGTCATTCAGGGCGACGCAAAGAATCACAAAATCCGACTCCGCCAAAAGCGGTTCTAAGGGATCTCCATTGGCGGCGGTCAGCTTTTTATACACATAATCAAAGCCTAGGACCGGCGATCGATTGTAGGTAATCAGCTTCATGCCCAGGGCGTGGAGCCGTTGGGCCAGCGCCTGGCCATTGTGCCCCATGCCGATGATCCCCGCCGTTCGACCGTAGAGTCCCCGCCACTGCTCTGACCCGGCCACGCCCCAATGCCGCGCGTCCTGGGCCTCCAAAAGTGCCCGTGTGTGGTAGCAGCTTTGCAGCATGAAATAAATGCAGTGTTCCGCCAACACCGGGGCGCTGCGGCCCGCGGACCCGGTGACCGGGATTCCTTTCTCAAAGACCTCCGGGCGGGCAGAGCCGTTTAGCCCGGCGTGGTCGCAGTGAATCCATTTTAGTGTATTTTCCCCCAGCAGGCAGGGGTCCACATCCCCCATCAAAATAGCGACGTCCGCATTCTTGGCTTCCCGGGCCAGTTTTTCCTTGTCATAAAAATCTACATAGCAAAACGATGCCTGAGGAAAGACCCGGCGCAAAGCGGACATATTCTCCCGGTTGTACCAGACCGTTGTCACGACCTTTTGAATTTTTGGCATGTTCCGCGCCTCCAATTTTAGCTGTAGGGCTGCCGCCCGGCGTGAGCCGGGCGGAAAATACTATCTTCCCAGTTGAATGCCGGCAAGGGCTTCATAGTACTGGGCGATGGCGCTGTGGTCCTTCTGGCCGCCCTCATGGTGGTGCAACCATTGCAACACCTCCTGCACCTGGGCGGTCATGGGCACTGGCGCACCCACCGCGTGGGCGCAGTCCAGGGCGTTATTCAGGTCTTTGATATGCAGGTCGATCTTGAAGCCCGGCCGGTCGTTACCGGAGAGCATCATGGGCGCTTTGGCGCTGAGTACCGTGGAACCGGCCAGACCGCCCTTGATGGCGTCAAAGACCACCGCCGGATCTACCCCCGCCTTCTGGGCCAGAGTCAGGGCCTCCGCCACCGCCTGGATGTTGCAGGCCACGATGATCTGGTTGGCCAGCTTGGCGGTATTTCCGGCGCCCACCTCGCCGCAGCGCACCACGGAGGCACCCATGGCCAGAAGCACCGGCTTGCACCGGTCGAAGACCTCCTGCTTGCCGCCGACCATGAAGGCCAGCGTGCCCTCGATGGCCTTGGGCTCCCCGCCGGAGACGGGGGCGTCCAACATTTCCACCCCCCGTTCCGCCAGGGCGGCGGCGACCTGCTTGGAGGTCATGGGGTCGATGGAACTCATGTCGATATAGGTCGAACCGGGCTTCATCTGGGCTCCCACGCCGTCCTCGCCCAGCATGACCTGCCGGACCTGGGGAGAATTGGGGAGCATGGTCAGAACCAGATCGCAGGTCCGCCCGATCTGCTGATTGTCGGCGGTCTTGGCCCCCGCCGCCGCCAGCTCCGAAGCGGCCCGGTTGGCGCTGGAAACGGTCAGGTCATAGCCTGCCCGGAGCAGATTCATCGCCATGGGCTTTCCCATAATGCCCAGGCCGATCATTCCGATTTTCATTTGCAGTTCCTCCTTATGGGCTCTTTTTCACGCCTATCATACCAGGATTCCCCGTTTCTTTCTATTCTTAAATTCAATATTATAACTAAAAAATAGCGAAAAAAACAAAATAAGCAAATTCAAAAATAAAAACACAAATTATTAGCTATCACGGTTTCCGTTTTACCGATACAATAAGAAAAACATCAGATCAGGAGGAAATGTCCCATGGAAGGCTGGACACATCCCCCGGGGCGGCTCCCGGCCATCGATTTTGGGAATCCCAAGCTGACGCCGGTGATCCGGGCACTGGCGGGAAATCTCCGGGCCGGCGCCCGGGCCTGGACGCCGCCTGCCGGAGTCACGCTGGACCGCACGAAAATCGGATCGACGGAATGCTTTGTTCTGGCGCCGGTAGGCGAGGAGGCGCTTCCGGAAATGCTCTACTGCCACGGCGGCGGGTTCCTGCTGCCGGTACAGACCGGCTCTCTGGCCCTTGCGGCTCTATATGCCCAGCGGCTCCGGATACGGGTGTTTCTGCCGGAATACCGGCTGCTGCCGCAAGATCCCTATCCCGCGCCCTTTCAGGACTGCCTGGAGGTTTGGCAGGCCATGCCCGGGAGAAGCCTTCTCTACGGGGAGAGCGCCGGAGGAACCCTTGCCGCTGGGCTGGCCCAGTGCCTGACGGATCGTGGTGAAGGGGAGCTTGCCGGACAGGTGTTGATCTATCCGGCGCTGGACGACCACTTTGAGCGTTATCCCTCCGCGGCGGCATATCCTAACGCTGCCTGGTCCGCCAGCTCCAACAGATTTATGTGGAAGGAATACCTCAGGAAGGACCCGGGGGAGGGAACCTACGCGGTTCCAATGCGCCGCAAGAATTTGACGGGACTGCCCCCGGCCTATGTGGAGCCCCAGGAATTGGATATTTTGCGGGATGAGGCGGTTGCCTACGGGCAAAGGCTGGGCCAGGCGGGTGTGCCGGTGGAAGTGAATCTGATCCCCGGTTCCTATCATGGCTTTGACGTGGAGACCGGCGCTCCGCCTGCGCCCGCTGTTCTGGAAAGACGTTTGAACGCCATGCGCACGATGCTGAGAACCGATAGAAAGGACGGAAAATGATGACCATCGAGCAACAAGTCAACGCTGCCAATGACCGAGTGATGGAGATCCTCCTCAAGGGCCGGCCGGTATGGATCGATGTCCGGCCGGCGTTGGAGGTCATCCCCGGGATGACCCGAACCAGGATTCTCGTGCCTGGCCCACCCCTTCCTGTGGAGCGGCTCACCACGCCCATCCGTACCGCGGTTTGCGGCGCGGCCGTTCATGAAAAACTGGCCACGACCTCGGAAGAGGCCTGGCAGATGGTCCTGCGGGGAGAAATCACCGTGGAACCTGCCCAGGACCATCAGTGCGGCTGCGCCGCCAGCATGGTGGTGTCCGCCAGTATGCCGGTGATGATCGCCCAGGACCGGGTTTTCGGCGGAAGGGGCTACGCCCCCATTCACCCCGGCCCCAATCCCAAATGCCTGCGCTGGGGCTTTTATGACGAAGATGTGGAGCGAGACCTATGCTGGTTCCGGGATCACTACGGTCCCGCTCTGGGCAGGGCGGTTCGGGCTGCCGGTGGAATCGATTTGGTGACTGTGCTGGCAAAGACCGCCGGCATGGGCGACGAAAATCACAATCGCCAACCGGCGGCATCCATGTATCTGGCGCTACAGGTCATTCCCTGGATGCTGGACCAGGAGGATTCGGAGCGGGACGCCATGATTCGGCATTTCGCCGCCAACGACCGATTCTTCCTGCATCCCATGATGGCAGGCGTGGAGAGCCTGACCGCAACCATGAAGCAGGTGCCCCTGTCCACGGTTCTGGCAGGCATGGGCGGCAACGGCGTGGAATTTGGCATTCAGCTTGCGGGGACCGGAAATCGGTGGTACACCGCCCCGGCGCCTGTAATCAAGGGCACATTCCTGAATCCGTCCTATACAGAGGCGGATCTGCTGGGCTACCTGGGGGACAGCTGCGTCACGGAGGTCTACGGCTTGGGTGGGATGTCCGCCATCGCTGGTCCGGCCTATATGCGGATGACCGGCTCCAATATCGCCGAGGCGCGGGACCGGACGGAAAAGGCCCGGGCGGTATCCCTGGGGGAGCATACCTTTGCCCCCATTCCCTGGGATGACTTCCGAGGCTTTCCGGTGGGTCTGGATGCCCGCAAGGTGGTGGGCTATAACATTCTGCCTATCAGCCACGGAGGTTCCGCTCTGAAGCGCGGCGGGCAGGGTGGCGCCGGAGCGGCGGAGCTGCCTATGGAATGCTTCAAGGATGCGTTGCGTGGAATCTACCGGGAGGCGCTCCGGCTTACACCGGCGCGGATGTGAGGAGGATAGGATATGAACAACTATACGAAAGTAGAGCGAGGCAGATATATCGATTCTCTGGAAACGCTGCTGGCCGCCAGCATTCTCAACGAGCAGCCAGGCTTGGAAATCGGCTATGCCGGCATGGCAACAGAGCCGTTTAAGGACATCCTTGCGGACATCTGCCTGTTGACTGAGGAAATCAAGGGCTGCGACGGTAGCTGCTATGTGGTGGCGGCCCGAGCGGAATCCCAGGCGGCTTTTGACGCCGCCGTGGCGGCGGTGGAGGCCAATCTGGCGCCAAAGCAGGAGGAAAACGGGGAAGGGGAGGACCTGCCGAAAGCCTACCCCTCCATCAAGGCGGCGGTGGAAGCCTGCCCCAGAGCAAACCTGTGTTCCGTTGCCGTGCCCGGGGAGTATGCCTTGGCGGAGGTCAAAAAGGCACTGAACGCCGGACTGCACTGCGTGGTATTCAGCAATAATGTTCCGCTTTCCCAGGAGCGGGAGATGAAGGAGCTGGCCCGGGAAAAGGGCCTGCTGTGCATGGGACCGGACTGCGGCGTTGCCAATATCAATGGCGCGGCGCTGGTGCTGGCAAGCGTGAACAATCGGGGCCCCTTTGGAATTTGTGGAGCCTCCGGCGTGGGCATCCAGCATGTGGCAGCCATTTTGCACGAGGCCGGCAGCGGCGTTTCGCAGACCATCGGCACCGGCGGCAACGATCTGAAAAATGAGGTGGGCGGTATCATGATGCTCATGGGCATCGACGCTCTGGAGGCAGATCCGGAGACGGCCTATATTGCCCTCATTGCCCGCCGCATCGGCAATCAGGTGGAACCGGCCATTCTGGACCGGGTTTCCCGGTGCAAAAAGCCGGTGGTAGCCATGTTTATGAGCAGCGACCGGGCGGCTGTGGAACGGACCGGCGCTATCTGGGCGGCAGACCTGGATGACTGTGCGCAAAAATGCCTCCGGCTGATTGGAAAAGACTATCCTTTAGAAACGGAGGCTCAGATCCGGGAGCGGGCGGCACAGGTCGTGCCATGCTTGGCAAGGGAGCAGAAGTATGTCCGGGGCGCCTTCAGCGGAGGCACCTTCATGGACGAGGCCATGCACACCCTGGTGGAGGGAATCGGTCCGGTTTATTCCAACTGCCCTCTGAAAGAGCAGTGGCGGTTGCCAGATTCCCACAGAAGCGTTTGCAACGCCTGCGTAGACTATGGCGAGGAGGAGTTTACCCGGGGGCGGCCCCATCCGGCCATCGATCCCGGCGTCCGCCGGCCTGCGATTCTGCGGGAGGCGGCCGATCCGGAGACGGCGGTCATCCTGCTGGACTTTATTCTGACGCCCCCGGGGCACATGGACCCGGTGGGATTCGTGCTGGACGATATCCGAAAAGCCCAGGCTCAGACGGCAGCCGCGGGACGGCAAATCGTGTTTGTCGCGTCCGTTTTAGGTACTGACGCAGATTTTCAAAATGTAAATGATCAGAGGAAAAAGCTGGAGGATGCTGGGGTGCTGGTATGCAAAACCAACCGCCGGGCGGCCATGCTGGCCGGTGAGATCATCCGTCAGAAGCAAGAGAGGGATCAACATGAATTGTGATAAAATTTTGAGCCTGTTCCGTTCGGAATTGATAACGGTGAATGTGGGGCCGAAACTCTTTGCCGAGGCGCTGGAAAAGCAGGGCTATCAAACCGTGCAGGTGGACTGGAAGCCCGTTGCCGGCGGAGACCGGGAAATGCAGGAGATTTTGGCGGTACTGGGAGGGCTGGACTGAGATGAAAATTCTGGTTTGCAACGTGGGCAGCACCTCCCTGAAATTCAAGCTCTATGAGATGCCGGAGGCCCGGGTGCTGGCCCGGGGCTGGACAGAGCGGGTCGGCAGCCGGAATGACGCCATCTTTGGCTTTCAAAGCTACGCGTCCGGTATCGATTATACCCTTACCGGTCAGGATATCCCTGACTATCAGACCGGAATCCGGCGGTTCCTGGGATGCTTGACAGAGGGCGAAGGAGCAGTTCTTTCCCGTGTAGAGGAGATCGAACGGGTGGGCTTCAAAGCGACCTTGTCAAAGGGCTTTTTCGGTGTCCATGAGATCGACGAGCCGGTTTTGCGGGGAATGCGGGACTGGCTGCCCCTGGCGCCGGTACACAACGCCGCCTATATCAAGGCTATCGAAGTGATGCGGGAGGCGCTGCCCCACGCTCGGTTCGTCGGCGCCTTCGAAACCGCTTTTCACCGGGACATCCCCTTGGAGCGGCGGCTTTTCGGCGTTCCCTACGAATGGTACGAAAAGTACGGCGTGCAGCGTCTTGGCTATCACAGCGCGTCTCACAGTTATATCGCCGATGTCCTCAACGGAGAAAAGCGGGAATATGCCGCCATTTCCTGCCACTTGGGCGGAAGCTGCTCCGTCTGCGCGATCCTGAATGGGAAAAGCGTGGATACCAGCTTCGGGATGTCTCTGGAGTCTGGCCTGATCCACGCCAACCGGGTAGGCGACATGGACGCCAGCATGGTGTCTTTCCTGCGCAGTCAAGGTCTCACCGAAGAAGAAATTATGGATGGCTTCCAGAAAAAGGGCGGTCTTTTAGGGCTCTCCGGGGTCAGCGGCGACCTGCGCTATATTCAGGAGGCTGCCGCCGCCGGAAATGCCCGGGCCAAATTGGCCATCGACGTGTTCGTATCCGGCATCGTTCACTATATCGGTGCTTTTTATCTGGACCTGGGGCGGCTGGACGATCTGGTGTTCACCGCCGGGATCGGGGAACACGCCCCGCTGATCCGGAAAATGGTCTGCGAAAAATTGGCCCCCCTGGGTGTCCGGTTGGACAAAGCAAAAAACGAAGGCTGCCAAGGAATGGCGGTGATCTCCACGCCGGATTCCGCAGTCTGCGTGCGGGTGATCCCCACCGATGAGGAGCTGGGCATTGCCCGAAGGACGTATGAAATAAAATAAGGTCTATTATTGTTCATAGGGAGGAGAAACGGATATGTACCAACCCCAGCATGAAGCCGTCTTGGAATTGATGGCAGGCGCGTATGACCTGCATACCCACACAGCGCCGGACACTTTACCGCGAATTGTCAATGACTTTGAATTAACAGCCATGGCGAATGATTACGGGATGGCAGGCGTCATGCTTAAAAATCACAGTGGTTCCACTGCCGCAAGAGCGGCGTTGGTAAACAGCTGCGGTAAGTTCAATACCAAAGCATATGGCTCTATCGTCCTAAACAGCTCTGTGGGCGGCTTAAACCCACAGGCCGTTGAGACCAGCCTGCGGCTTGGGGCGAAAATGGTTTGGATGCCAACGATCCAGGCACACAACCATATCGAGTATGTAGCTGCCGTCGGGGGCAAGCAGGCTGCCTCCGGAATCAGAGTGTTGAATGAAGATGGGACTCTAAAGCCCGAAGTATATGAGATCCTGGAGTTAATTAAGCAGTACGGCGCTGTGGTGGCCACGGGTCATATCAGTCTTGGGGAATCCGCGGCAGTGATCTATGCAGCCTGCGACATGGGAGTGAAGTGCGTCTTGACCCACCCAGATTGGAATTGTACGAGTCTGCCCATAGAAGTCCAAAAGGCCTTTGTCAAAAAAGGCGCGATGGTCGAAAAACTCTGGCTGGATATTGGGCACAATCTTGTTTCAGCGGATTATATGGCCCTTACAATTCGGGAGTTGGGTGCTGAGAATGTATTTCTCTCCACAGACCGTGGGCAGATTCGGGCTGAATATCCTGTGGAGAGCCTGATGATGTTTATGGATGCGATGCTAGACCGGGGATTCAATCATAGGCAGGTGTACATCATGACCCACGATAATCCGGCTTGCTTAATCGGATAATTTCAAAGTAAGGAGGAGAACCATGAATGCTGTAAAAGAAAGACGTGGACTGCTTGCGAATGCCTTCAGCAGTCCGAAATGGAACTCTCGGATCACATCCGCCAACACGACTAAAAAAGAAATGTGGTTGGGCTATGTCATCGGACCATACGGAATGCTGCTGGGCCAATCTGTTGTAAACAGTTATTTTAACCAGTATCTTACAGACATTATCGGGTTTACAGTTGACAGGGCGGCATGGATCGCCACATTCATGGTGCTTTTCCCGGTAATTTCCAAAATATTAGATGCCGTAACAAACATGGTCATGTGCTGGGTCATCGACCATACCACCTGCCGACAGGGCAAGGTCCGGCCATGGATGATTATTTCCGCGCCGGTTGTTGCGATCAGTATTATTCTCATGTTCTGGATTCCGGTAAGTAATCCAGTTGCGCAGGCGGTATGGGTCGTTATTTCCTATAACCTATACTACTGTGTCGCCTACACCATGTGGAATATGTCCAAGGAGCTGTCCTCCGCACTGTCTACAAGAAATGTGAATCAGCGGAAAAACAATGCCATGGCGGACCGGATTACGCTGAATGTTGGGACCGGTTTGGCATCGATCCTGTTCCCAATGGTACTTTCCGCTGCAACGGCGGCTCTAAACGGCGATAACGCAAAGGGCTACTTCGTATGTATGTCGGCAATTGCGCTCCTGGCGATTCCGTTGGCTTTTGTTCAGTATTTCTATACCCGTGAGCGGGTGACGGAAGAACGCCGGAATATGACCGGTATCAAAGATTCAACTGGAAAGTCACTGCTTACCGAATCGCAACGGGAAGCGTCTCTGCTTGAACAGCTCAAGGCATGTGTCCAGGACAAGTACTGGATCAGTTTTGTTCTGGTCATGATCGTCCAGCAGATCTTGGCAAATATGAGAAACATTTCCCTGGTCTATTATTCCGGATGGGTCGTGCAGGGCAATGCCTATGGTCAGTTTGCTACCATTCAGGCGAGCTTTCAAATGATCGCACTGTCGCCTATGGGACCCGGCATCTTGCTGCTGCTGCCGCTTATGAAGAAATTTGGACGGCGCACCTGTATTTGGGGCGGATCGATCCTTGTTGCGCTGGGCTCCGTGTTCGCGTTTATGAATGCAGGAAGCAGAATGATGATTTACATAGGCACCGCATTGGGCGGCATCGGCAACATCGGTGTCGCGTATGTGATCACCTCTTATATGGGAGACGTCATTGACCATGTGGAATGGAAAACAGGTGTCCGTTGTGACGGCCTGACAGGTGGATTTACCAGTGCGGGCATGATGATCGGCGTCGGAATCGCGCAGGGCCTATTCAATTTGGGACTGATGTTGTCAGGCTATACACAGCCTCAGCAGATCGGGATTTCCACAGATAACATCCCGCTGTATGCAGATCAAACGGCCGCCGCTACGACATGGATCAATTTTGCATATCAAGGGAGCTATATCATCATTGGTGTGATGATGTTTGTCGTGTTTTTCTTCATATTCGATTTGGAAAAGTATCTTCCAAAAGTTTCAAAAGAGCTTCAGGAACGAAAGGTCGCGGAGTGCGCCGCCTTGGGTATCGAGTACATTCCGGCTGACGAACAGGAACGTCTGGAAATTGCAGAGCAGGAGCGCCTGGCGGAGGAGACCCGTATCCGGGAGTTAAAAGAGCGTTGTGCCCGGAAAGGCCTGGACTTTGAGACGGAGAACAATAAGGTTTTGAGCAAACGCGCAAAGAAAGAAGCACAGAAGGCCAAGAGGAAGAACCATTAAAAGCAGGTAACGGTCCAGTCTATCACCCCTGGCGTCTGCGGAAGCACCGATTTTGGTGGAGAAAGAATCTGTTATAGAAAGCCCCGGTAAAAGCAGGAAATGTGCCGCTTTTACCGGGGTTCGTTCTATTTACCTGTCACGGGGCAAGAACGGAAATATCTTCCGTGACCGTGTCCCATGTGGCGGTACCGGAGCTTTGGCTCAGATCCAGCTCTGGCGTGGCACCCTTAAATATGGAAGAAAGCCGGTATGCCGCACTAAAACGAAGCTCCACATCCATGCCGCCAAGCTCCTTTCCGTCCGCATTGGTCACGCGGATATGGGAAGTGTAGCTGGTAGCCGTTATGACGGAACCGCTGGAGCGCTCCGTGCCGTTGAAATAATACCTGCCGTCGTCGCTGTAATTCTCATAGGTGACCGTCACAGTCGTTACGCCCAGAAACCCGCTCTCCTTGGTGATCTCCGCATACCCGGAAACCTTACCCGGAATCCTGCCGTGAACAGTGGGATCTCCGATCGAGGTATCGCCGTAATCACCAGCCTGGGGCGTTTCCACCGTCGCCACCGGAGGACCGGGCTGGTATTCCGGCAGCGAGACGATCTGGATGCGGATGCCGTTTCCATTTCGCTGCCGCTCCATCCACATTGCGCGCGTACTGTCATTCTTCCAGGACATGGGAGAGTGGTACACCCAGTTCCCCTCCGGGTCGCTAAGATCCACTCCGACATAGCCGGGCTCCTCCATGGAACGTGCCATATCGATGAGCGCCGGACCGATATTGCCCTGGCGCGAGTTGCGAACACCTGTGATGCTATACATATAGATCTGAGCCATGATGTTGTGAAGTGGGTCACCGTAGGGCCTGGGAACCAGGCCCAGCACGGCCAGATCGGAAGACTTAGAAAAGCGGCTGGTCATGACAATACCCAGCTTCTCGTCAGGGGACAGCAGGGTCGTTTCGTCATAACCTGGGCAGTGGGTCACCTGAAGGACCTCGCCGGTGGCAATATCTTGTATGACAGAATCTCCCATACCGCAGGGATCAGCGCCCACTAAGGAAATTGCTGCCCCACCGTGGACAAATTGCTTGACCTCGCCGCCGATAACAGGACTGTAAAGAAGCTGGCCATCATGCTCCGGGTCCGGGGAATATGCATTCATGGCGCTGATGTATTTGGCGTCCTCGATTACATAGCGGTCATCATAGCGCACCAGCCGTCCAATGGCGTTAGCAGCTCCGCAGTCACTGCGTCGGATGGTCCAAGCGATATATTGGCCGTCAGGTGAAAAAATGATCTCCGTCCATTTGCTGGTCACAGCGGGATCGTCAGCAAATGCAGCGGGAAACTCCACGGGAATCAATATGGCGGCGCCTGGGGCACAGGTATCCAGCGTTTGTCCTTCAGGGCACTCCAGCATGGCATCGCCCAGAAGCACCCTAGCATTGTCCTGGCAAAGCATCAGCCGGTATTTTCCTGGCACCTTTCCGCGGAACAGCTCTAAACAGGCGGTGCCGTCATCGTTCATGGTACAGATCACGGTGTCTTGGCCTTCGTCATAACTTAAAAGGACTCTGCCGGAAGGCGTGTAGCAGGCTCGATCCACCGGGACCGCAGGGTCTAAGGGCATTGTAAAGACCTCCACGGTACCGAATCCCTCCGGGTCCTTGATCTGCCGCACCTCCTGGGTATAGACATAGATATTTCCCCGCCGGGCACGAGAGATGCTGTAACCTATGACACCAGCGACAACCATAAATGTGATGACCGCAGCCAAAATGATCATTATGATCTGCCACCATCTGAACCTCATTTTGGTTTTTTCTTTTTTGCCTTTCATTTCAAATATCTCCAAGTAATGTGCAACATGCGAATGTTTAGAATTTTACGGAGTACCGTTTACCAGCCATTTTGCCGTATCGATCAAGGTCTGCTCCAGGGGACGCACTGAATACCCAAGCTCTCTGTCCGCCTTTTCATGGCTGAAGTGCCCGTTGCTACCCAAGGTATAAAGGGAATACGGCGTAAGCAGCTTTGGAAGCCCCAGCTTTTCTGCGGCCCACTCAAGTAGCGGCGCAAATAGGATCAAAGGTTTCAAAGGAATGGTTTTGTATGCCCGGGGGGTCCCTTTGAATGCGCTGAGGCATTCAAAAATCTCTTTCACGGTAATATACCGGTTGGACAGAATGTAAGTCTCTCCCGATTTTCCGTGTTCTACGCATTGAATAATCCCCTCCGCTACATCCCGTACATCCGCAAAGTCATATCCCCCCTCGATCGCGACCGGAAAGCCGCCTTTCAAAAACGCCCGGATCGTTTCCGTCATATAGCCGCCGGTCAGATCTCCGGGACCGATCATTCCGGAAGGATGCACGACCGTCGCGTTTAGACCGTGCATCGAGGCATTCAGCACATAGGCGGTCGCCTCTGCTTTGCTTTTTCCGTAAGATCCGATGATCTCATCCGGGGAAAAATGCAAGGTCTCCCGGATTACCATGCCGTCCGGCTGCTCACGAATGGCGTGAACGGAACTAACATAGATGAACCTGCCGATATTGTTCCGCATTGCCAGGTCAACAAGGTTTTTTGTTCCTTCCACATTGACCTTCCGGACCCGCTCCTCTTGCCCCGACCCAATGGAGACCAGCCCCGCGCAATGGATGAGGACCGCCGACTGGCCATCGGCACCCGCCAGGAAATCTTCAAGCGTATCGGGCTCCGTGATATCTCCGGTCCGATACTCCACCCCAGAAAGCAGTTTGCTTTGGTCCTGTGGCAGCCGCAGGCCAACTACCTTTTTTCCTCTGTCAACGAGCGCTTTGGTCAATGTACTGCCCAAAAAGCCTGTTGCTCCGGTGATAAAATACTGCTCAATCATGGCAACAACCTCCAATGCCTTTCCAGAATTGTAAAGAAGGATAGACGTCTGTCTTGGTTAAGAGTTGGAATGAATCTCGACTGTCTTTGGCGGGCGGGTAGGTGAACAAATCAGCTGTAAGGGATACGAAAAAGCATGATATCCACATATTTGCTTAATTATTTGTAAAATTGTTCTGTTTTTTAATTTATCTAATTAATGAATAGAATAACTAAATTTTGAATTTTCAAAAGAATCGCGGCGCGGTATCATAAGCTTGTAAGCTCCAAAATCTAACCGGATCTTACAATAAGAAAAGAAAAAGGAAGGAGAGCATTATGTCAGAACCGACGAAAACCAAAAATGGGCTTCTTGAAAATGCCTTTCGGGGCAGCTTCTGGAACACCCGCATTACGTCCGCCAACGTAGGCAAAAAAGAGCTGTGGCTGGGCTATGTGGCCGGTCCCTTCGGCGCCATGCTGCTGCAATCCATCGTCAACAGTTACTTCAACCAGTATCTGACCGACGTTCTGGGCTTCACCTCCAGTATGGGGCTCTGGATCGGCACTTTTATGGTCCTGTTCCCCCTGTTCTCCAAGATCCTGGATGCCATCACCAATGTTTTGATGGCCAAGGTCCTGGATAACACCACCTGCCGCCAGGGTAAGCTCCGCCCCTGGCTGATCCTGAGCTTGCCCATCATGGTCGTCAGCCTGATGATGCTGTTCTGGATTCCGTTTTCCAACCCGGTGGTCATGGCGATTTGGATCATTGTGGCCTACAATCTGTTCTACTCCGTGGGCTATACCATGTGGTATATGTCTTATGAGTTGACCGCTGCGCTGTCTACCCGGAATTTCCAGCAGCGGAAAAACAACTCCATGGCCGGCCAGATCACGAAAAATATCGGCACCGGCATTATTTCTATCCTGTTCCCCACCATTCTTACCGCCATCAGCGGCATGGTAGGCAACACCCGGGATGGATATCTGGTCTGCATGGCGGTGATGTGCTGCATCGCCGTACCGCTGACCTTCGTGCAGTACTTCTTCACCCGGGAGCGGATCACCGAGGAGCGCCGCAATCAGTACGGTGTGACCGGCCAGCCCCAGGGCCAGACACTGGTGAAGGAAGCCTCCTTTGTCGAGCAGTTCAAGGCGTGCATTCGGGATAAATACTGGATCATGCTGATCCTGATGATCCTGATCTATCAGGTACTCAACGCCATGCGAAGCGTCGCCCAGGTCTATTACAGCGGCTGGGTGGTCAATGGCAACGCCTACGGCGAATACGCATCCATTCAGGCAAAATTCACCATGATCTCCATGGCGCCCATGGGCCCCGGATTGCTCCTGCTGCTGCCGCTGTTCAAAAAGTTCGGCCGCACCAAGGTCATCGTTGTCGGGTCGGTTTTTGCGGCGGTAGGCGCGTTTGCCGCATTTCTGAGCGTAGGGCAGACCGGTGCGATCTATGGCGGCACTGCTATTTACTCCATTGGCGCTATGGCGCTGATCTACTCCATGCTCACTTTCGTGGGCGATGCCATCGACCATGTGGAGTACTCCCGGGGCGTGCGGGTAGAGGGCCTGACGGCGGCTGTGGTCGGCTTCGCGGAGATGCTCTCCAAGGGCATCGGCCAGGCGCTGTTCAATCTGGGTCTGGTCGTTACAAAGTACGTCCAGCCGGAAGTGGTTGGCTCCTTCATCAACAATGACGGGGATCAGATCCTTCTGTATGCGGATCAGACCCAGGCAGCCACCAACTGGATCAACTTCTCTTATCAGGGCGCCAATATGCTCACCGGTGTGCTGTTCTTCATCCTTTTCGCGTTCTTCTTTAAGATCGAGCGGGATATGCCCACTGTACAGCGGTCCTTGGAGGAAAAGAAGCGCAAGGAATGCGAAGCCCAGGGCATCGAGTACATCCCCCAGTCCGTGCTGGAAAAGCAGGAGCGGGCGCTGCAGGCGCAGGAGGCCGAGGAAAACCGGATTAAAGAACTGAAGGAAAAATGCGCCAAGAAGGGCCTGGACTTTGAGGCTGAAAACCAGAAAGTGCTGGCCAAGCGGGCAGCTAAGGAAGCCAAGAAGGCCGCCAAAAAGGCAAAGAAAGTAAAATAAAGGAATCGATGTCCTATTTCCCGGCGGGAATCCGCCGGGAAATAGGACCGCCGCCCGTCAGGGCTCATGGAGCCGTCTCCGACACTTTTTCACCGATGTCGTAAAACACCATGATCCCGGCGCAGACGGCATAGCCCACAAGGGGAAACCCTGCGAAGCAGGTTGAGAAAAAGGCCCGCACGGCCTCCGGCTGGACAATGCTCTGCTCTGTGGCGACCGGGGAAATATAGCCGAAAAGGGTAATCCCTAAAAGCAGAACGGTTTGGCTCAGCCCCATTATGGTGGTCTGGGTGATCGAGGCCACGGAGGCGGAAAAACCGTCGGCCCGGAAACCGTTTTTCAGCTCGATGTGGTCCAGCGCCTCTGCCAGCAGAGCCGCCATTACATAAGTCGGCAGAGAGCCCACAGACTTTACAAAAAGCGCCGCCAGCACCAGAGGCAGCCGGTCTCCTGCCAGCAGCACGCCCAGGCTGCCCAGGGAGGCAACCGAAAATCCGGCAATGGTCACCCGCCGCTTGCCGTACTTTCGCACCAGCGGCCACAGCAACGCTATGCCAAATCCCATAGGGCCTTGGCCGACCACATTAACCAAAAGCTGCTTTGCCGCGCCGGAATCCACGCTGTTTCCCAGGACCCAGTTGCAGTAATACAGCATGGAGCTTGTGGTCAGGCCGTTGCACAGATGCAGCACAGCCGTAAAAACGACTACCATGATCCAATATTTGTCATGAAAGCAGGCACCAACCTGTTTTCGGAAGGAAACGGCCTGGGGCTGCCCGGTGCTTTCCTGGGCGGCTACACGTTCCCGAGTGAACCAAAATTCGACCAGCGCCGCGGGAATGGCAACGATTGAAATGCAGCCCATCACGGTCAGCCACCGGCTTTGAGCCGCAGGGCCGACGCCGATAGTCCTCACCAGCACGGGCATGACGATGGTAGAGATCATGCCGGGCAGCATGGAGGTGCCGGTGGAGGTCAGCATGGCGAGGCTGTCCCGCTTTTTAGCGTCCCTGGTGGACAAGGGCACCATCAGCGAATGCCCCAGAGAATAGGTGGAAAAGGCCAGGGAAAAAAAGAGATTGTAGCTGACCACCACCCAAATGAGTTTTGCCTGAAAAGACTGGGCCGGCACCGTGTACAGCAGTATGCCGCACAGGGCGATGAGAAACCCGGACAGGAGTATCCACGGCCGCGCCTTGCCATGGCGGGTCCGCGTGCGGTCAATAAGCCGACCGATCAAAATGCTTACAGCGCCGCTGAAAAGTTTGGATAGCAGCGGCATCATGGTCAAAAACGCCCCGGCAAGCCCCAGCACGTCTGTATAAAACTGGGTCAGATAGTGACCCGCCACGGCGTTGTAGACGCTGTAAACGAGGCAGGGCCCGACGAAATAGCCAAAGATCTGCTCCCGCCGTGTGACCTGCTCAGGGTCCGTCCGGGAATCCAGAACAGACCCGAAAGGAAACTCCTTTTTCATTTTTCTCTCCCCCAAACCGCCTGTGCCGACTATTTCTTGGCAACTATTATACCGTTGCCCCCTGAAGAACGCAACCGTCAATGGTCCGACATTTGTTACATAATCGACACAATGGGCGGCTTTGTTGCCAAAGAAGGAGATAATCATGAATTCCAACGATGCCCGCGTGAACTACACGAAGCATATGGTGGAGGAAACCTTTCTGTCCCTCTTGCGTGAGAAGCCGGTCTCCGCCATTACGGTTACGCAGTTGTGCGCGGGTGCCGGCATCAACCGTTCCACCTTTTACAAGCACTATCTGGATATTCCGGACTTGCTGGAGAAGCTGGAGCGGCAGTTCATCACAAAAGTCTGCGGGGCCTTTGGCGGTACCGCCCAGGTCAAGCCGCTTTTGATGGAGCTGTTGGTCTATCTGCGTAACGATGGCCGGCGGTTCATGGTGTTGGCCTCGGACAATGCAGATCCGGCGTTCTCCGCCAAAATATTCTCCGCCTGCTTTCAGCAGTGCTATCCACTCTTTCAAAGGCTCCTTACGATCCACCCGCAGGGTCGGGAGCGGCTGGTCTATGATTATCTGTCGTTTGGCAGCGGAGCGATTCTCAGCAGATGGGTGCGGGACGGGATGACTGACGAGCCGGAGGCTGTGACCGGGCTGATCATGGATCTGTGCGCCGGAGCAATTCATTCATTCCGCTCCAGCGCAGTAGAAACATAATACCGATTCCATAAAGCGAATTGAATAACAACAAAGGGAGGAACCAAAATGAACGCGGCAAAAGAAAAACGCGGATTGCTGTCCGGGGCCTTTGCCAGCCACAAATGGGACTCGCGCATCACTTCCGCCAACACCACTGCCAAAGAGATGTGGTTGGGCTACGTTTTAGGTCCCTACGGAATGCTCATTGGCCAGTCCATCGTCAACAGCTACTTCAACCAGTACCTCACCGACATCCTGGGATTTACGGTGGACCGGGCGGCCTGGATCGCCACGTTTATGGTCCTGTTCCCCGTGGTGTCCAAACTGCTGGACGCAGTGACGAACCTCATCATGAGCAAGCTCATCGACATGACCACCTGCCGCCAGGGCAAGGTCCGGCCATGGATGATCATCTCCGCTCCGCTGGTGGCCATCAGCATTATTCTGATGTTCTGGATGCCATTCCAAGGAACCATGGCCCAAGCCATTTGGGTGATCGTCAGCTACAACCTCTATTACTGCGTGGCCTACACCATGTGGAATATGTCCAAGGAGTTGTCCGCCGCCTTGTCCACCCGAAATGTGAACCAGCGGAAGAACAACGCCATGGCGGCCCGCATCACCGCGAATGTGGGCACGGGTCTTGTGTCCATCCTGTTCCCCATGATTCTGTCCGCTGTATGCTCGGCCATGCACGGCAATAACGCCCAGGGTTACTTTGTGACCATGTCCGCCTTTGCCCTGCTGAGCGTGCCTCTGGCCTTCGTGCAGTATTTCTACACCCGAGAGCGGGTCACGGAGGAGCGCCGCAATCAGGTGGGGATCGAGGATTCCAATGCTACCGCGCCTTCTGCCCCTCACACCGAGGCAACCATGTTCCAGCAGCTGAAGGCCTGCATTGTAGACAAATACTGGGTGATGTTTATCATCCTGCTGCTGGTCACGGAGATTCTGACCAATATGCGGAACATCTCCCTGATCTACTACTCCGGATGGGTCGTCCGGGGCAACGCTTACGGCGAGGTGGGCGCGATCCAGGCCAGCTTCCAGATGATCGCGCTGTCCCCCATGGGCCCGGGCATTCTGCTGCTCCTGCCGCTGATGAAAAAGCTGGGCCGCCGGAAGGTGATCTGGGGCGGCGCAATCATTACAGTCTTCGGCTCCATATTTGCCTATATGAACGCCGGCAGCCGTATGATGATCATGATCGGCACGGCGCTGGCCGCCATTGGCAATATCTCGTTTTCTTACGTCATTACCTCCTACATGGGCGATGTCATTGACCATGTGGAGTGGAAAACCAAGGTCCGCAGCGACGGGCTTACCGGCGGCTTCTCCAGCGCGTCCATGATGTTTGCCGTCGGCATTGCCCAGGGCATCTTCAACCTAGGCCTGATGGCCAGCGGTTATATGCAGCCCCAGCAGATTGGCATGAACGGCGATATTGCCCTGTATGCAGACCAGCCCGCGGCTGCCACCGGCTGGATCAACTTCGCCTATCAGGGCAGCTACATCCTTATCGGCATCCTGGTGTTCGTGATCTTCTTCTTCCTGTTCGACATTGAAAAGCATCTTCCCCAGGTGTCTCGAGAGCTTCAAGACCGGAAGGTGGCCGAATGCGCCGCCTTGGGTATTGAGTATATCCCCGCTGACGAGCTGGAGCGCCGGGAGCGGGAGGAGGCCGACCGCATGGCGGAGGAGATCCGCGTCCGGGAGCTGAAAGAGAAATGTGAAAAGAAGGGCCTGGACTTTGAGGCCGAAAACCAGAAGGTACTGGCCAAACGGGCGGAAAAAAAGGCAAAGGCCGAGCTGAAAGCTGCCCACAAGGCAATGAAGACCGCAAAAAAGGCCATCCGGGAAAATAAAAAGAACAGCAAATAACCACACATTGTGAGGCAAAAATGCGGGCGGCGGCAGACAGCTGTCGCCCACAACGGCATGATTATAAATGGAGGAGCTGCCATGAAAACGATCATTATGGGCGGTACAAACCGAGAGCCGTCCCCGATGGAGCTGAGAAACCGTGCGCTGGCCCGCAGAGCTGCGGCGGAGGGCTTTGTGCTGCTGGAAAATGACGGTGTCCTGCCGCTGAAGGATCAAAAAATCGCGCTCTATGGTTCAGGGGCTAGAATGACCGTTAAAGGCGGGACCGGTTCCGGCGCCGTGCGGGAGCGATACGCCGTCACCATTGCCCAGGGACTGGAAAACGCGGGATTTGAGATCACGACCACCGGCTGGCTGGATCGATTCGACCGGTTTTATGCCGATACCTACGAGGCGTACCGGCAGGAAATGGAGAAAAAGGTGGCGGGGGTCCGGGAATTCTACCGGATTCTGCATGAGATCCCGCCCTTCCGGCATCCCACCGGCATCCCGGTGACAGCGGAAGACGTGTCGGCCTCTGGCTGTGATACGGCGGTCTATGTCCTGGCCCGGCAGGCCGGTGAAGGAAATGACCGAAAAGACGTGCAGGGCGACTACCGTCTAGACGACGTGGAAAGGGAAAATCTGGAATTTGTTTCCGGCGCGTACAAGAATTTGATTGTTGTGATCAATGCCGGCGGTGTGATCGACGTGAGCTTCCTGGATACCCTTCATGTCAGCGCCTTGGTCTACTTTGTCCAAGGGGGAGAGGAGGGAGGCAACGCCCTGGCGGATGTGCTGTCCGGGAAGGTGAATTTCTCCGGAAAACTGGCCACCTCATGGGCCTACAGGTTCGAGGACCTGCCCTCCAACGAGACTTATTCCTATCTGGGCGGCGATGAATATAACCAGGAGTATAACGAGGGGATCTATGTAGGTTACCGCTTCTTTGATACCTTCGGAGTGAAGCCTCGATATGCGTTTGGATACGGTCTGAGCTATACCGCGTTTCAGATCGCTCTGTGTGATATATCTGTTGAAACAGGGGCGCTGAAGATCCACGCGTCGGTTAAGAATGTAGGGAAGGTACCTGGCCGGGAGGTGGTTCAGCTCTACGCCTCCGTTCCCTTTGGCCAGACCGGGGCTGAGCGTCAGCGACTGGTAGCCTTTTCCAAAACGGAAGATTTGGCTCCCGGTGCGTGCAAGGAGGTCCTACTGACCGTACCCATGAAGAACCTGGCCTGCTATGACGAGGAGAAGGCCGTCTGGGTCCTTTGGTCCGGAAAATACATTCTGCGTTTGGGCAACGCCTCCGATGCGGCTGTGCCTGTGGCCGCGCTGACCCTTGGCGCGGAGGCGGTGCTGGAGCAATGCGTTTCCGTCTGCCCGCCTTTGCATGAGATAAAAGAAATCGTTCCTCCTGCCCGGCCTGCCGAGGATGTGTCCGGCCTGCCGGTATGGGCTCTGGACGAATACCTGCCCGAGCCGATCCGGCACACCTATGAAACCCCGGAGGAACCCTCCGACCCGCTGGTGGAGGCCATGACTGTCGAGCAGTTGGCCACTCTGGTGGTGGGCGGCGGCACCGGCAACAAGCAGCTCCAGGTCACAGCCATGGGCGCCTCCGGCACCACCACGCCGGAGCTGTACGAAACCCTGGGCATTCCCAACGCCATTCTATCCGACGGCCCCGCGGGGCTGAATCTGACGAGCCAGGTGGTAGAGCTCCCGGATGGCTCCGTAAAAGCTGCCCGGGTGCCGGAGACACTGGAGGCATACCGCCGGTATCTGTTTGGCTTTGCCGGCATGGCGCTGAAGAGCCAGATGGCCCGACCGGAGGATGGAACCGTTCACTATCAGTACGCCACCGCATGGCCCTGCAGCCAGCTTTTGGCCCAGAGCTTCGATCCCGCGCTTCTGGAAGCGGTGGGAGACGCCGTTGGCGCGGAAATGGAAGCTTTTGGCGTTACGGTCTGGCTGGCCCCCGGCATGAACATCCACCGCAACCCCTTGTGCGGGCGAACCTTCGAGTATTACTCTGAGGACCCGCTGGTGTCTGGCAAGATGGCCGCTGCCATCGTCCGGGGCGTTCAGTCCCATCCCGGCAAGGGCATGAGCGTGAAGCACTTTGCCGCCAACAGCTGTGAGCTGCAGCGCAATTTCTCCTCCTCCAATATGACGGAGCGGACGTTGCGGGAACTGTATCTGCGGGGCTTTGAGATTGCAGTGAAGGAAAGCGCACCCATGACGGTGATGGCTGCCTATAACAAGGTCAATGGTATATACTGCCCCAATAATTACGATCTGCTGGTGAAAGTGCTGCGAAACGAATGGGGCTTCCGTGGCCTGGTTATGAGCGACTGGGATGCCATGAAGGCAGACCGGACCGACTGCTGCAAAGCGCTCAGCGGCGACGCGCAGAAAGCGCCCGCCGCGCAATGCGACCTCATCTGCCCCGGCCGGCCGGATCAGGTGGAGGCGCTGAAAAAGGGCGTCGACTCCGGCGCAGTCCGCATGGAGGACCTGCGGTGCAGCGCTGCCCGAGTCCTGCGCTTGGTGCGGGGGAATACGGTCCTGACAAGTAAGTAAGGAGGAGCCTATGCGAAAAAGCATTGATTTTAACGGAAACTGGTCCTTTGCCAAGCCTGGGGAGGCGCCTGTTTCCGTCACTCTGCCCCACACCTGGAATGCCGTGGATGGTCAGGATGGGGGCAATGACTACTGGCGCGGCGCCGCGGTGTATACCAAATCCTTCCCCAAGCCTCTGCTGAAGGATGGAGAGCGGGTCTATATTGAATTCAGCGGCGCGGCTATGACCGCGGATGTGACGCTCAACGGTGTCCCTCTTGCCCATCATGAGGGCGGCTACTCCACCTTCCGGGCGGAGATGACCGATGCGTTGCGACAGGAAAATCTGCTGGAAGTGACGGTAGACAATGGAGAAAATCGCCGGGTATACCCCCAGAAGGCGGACTTTACCTTCTATGGCGGGTTGTACCGGGATGTGAAGCTGATCGTTGTCCCGGAACGGCACTTTGAACTGGAAAAGGACGGCACGCCGGGCATCAAGGCCACGTCCGTCGTAGACCTGGCGCGTCGCTCCGCCAC
The DNA here is from genome assembly GCA_947627745.1 of uncultured Oscillospiraceae bacterium. Classification (GTDB taxonomy): domain Bacteria; phylum Bacillota; class Clostridia; order Oscillospirales; family Oscillospiraceae; genus Faecousia. Next base: position 9,377 of record CANQXH010000013.1, on the reverse strand, counting down.
CGTCATGGTGGAGACCTGGCAAAATGGCGGCGATGTGGAGATCACGGTAGATGGAAAGCACAGGACCGTTCCCTCTGTGGACGGCTACGCCAGCGCGGAGTTTGTGCTGGAGAACGTCCGGCTTTGGGACGGGGTGCAGGACCCGTACCTGTATACTGCCACCGCGAAGCTGGAAAGCGGCGATGAGACCAGTACCCGGTTCGGCTGTCGGGAAATCCGCTTTGACCGGGAGAAGGGCTTTTTCCTCAACGGTCGGCCCTACCCCCTCCGCGGGGTGTCCCGCCATCAGGATCGGCAGGGTATGGGCAACGCGCTCACCATGGCCGAGCACCGGGAAGACCTGGAAATCATCCGGGAGATTGGTGCCAATACCGTGCGGCTGGCCCATTACCAGCACGCCCAGGAGTTTTACGATCTGTGCGACGAATACGGAATCATCGTCTGGGCGGAGATCCCTTATATCACGGAGCATATGCCGAACGGCCGGGAGAACACCCTCAGTCAGATGCGGGAGCTGATCGTGCAAAATTATAATCATCCCTCCATTGTGTGCTGGGGACTTTCCAATGAGATCACGGCATCCGGCGAGGCGACAGAGGACTTGATGGAGAACCACCGGCTGCTCAACGATCTCTGCCATCGGCTGGATGCCACCCGGCCCACCACCATGGCCCATGTGTTCATGCTGGAGACCGACAGCCCGCTTATTGATATTCCCGATATCGGAAGCTACAATCTGTACTTTGGCTGGTATCTGGGAGAATTGGAGCAGAACGACCGATTCTTCGATGAATTCCATGCTAAATTCCCCGGACGGGTCATCGGCTTCTCTGAGTACGGCGCCGACGCTAATCCCCAATTCCATTCCTCCACGCCCGAGCGGGGAGACTACAGCGAGGAGTACCAGTGCCTCTACCATGAGCACCTGCTGAAGGTGATCCGGGAGCGGCCCTATCTTTGGGCTACCTATGTGTGGAATCTGTTCGACTTCGCCGCCGACGGCCGGGATGAGGGTGGAAAAAAGGGCATCAACCAGAAGGGCCTGGTGACCTTTGACCGAAAGCTGCGAAAGGACACGTTTTACCTGTACAAGGCGGCATGGAGCCAAGAGCCGTTCGTACATATCTGCGGGCGGCGATACGCTGACCGGGCGGAAGGGGTTACCCAGGTCAAGGTTTATTCCAACCAGCCCTCCGTGGCGCTCTTTGTGGACGGGAATGAGATCGGCTCCATTGCGGGGCAAACCGTTTTCACCTTTACCGTCCCCATTACCGGCGAGCATCAAATTGAGGCCGTCGCCGGAGAGTGCCGGGATCAGATCATCCTGCGCCGCACGGCGGAGCCCAACAGGGCGTATCTTTTCCGGAAAGCGGAGGTCGTCAACTGGTTCGATAAAGCGGACTATGACCCCGACTGCTATTCTGTCAAGGATACCATGGGTGAGCTGATGCAGAATCCCCGCTCCGCCGCGATCTTGGGAAAGATGATGGAGCGCATGACCGCCAGCCGGGGCGATGTAGCCAAAAGCGCCTCCGGGAATGCCAACCTTCAGCGTATGATGGCGGGGCTGCCCCTGGAGAGCCTGATCAAGCAGGCCGGCGGCGCGGTACCGGCGGAGATGGTAAGATCCCTCAACGCCGCCTTGCAGCAGATCAGGAAGTGAGATAAAGCGATGGTTTATAGTGTCAACATGAAGCTCTCCGCTCTTCTGGAAGACCCCGCCGGAGCCGCGCTGTTTGACCGGTTTCTTCCCGGTATGAGGAAAATGGTAGCGGCCAACCCCCAGGCCGGTTCCTTATCCTTGGAGCAGCTGGTGCGATATGCCAGGGTCCCGCAGGGAGAGCAGCTCCTGGAATCTCTGGGCAGGGAGTTGGAGAAGCTCAACACCCCGGAAAACCGGATCAGCCCGGCAGAGCGGGCACTGATCCAGCGCTTTCAGGAACTGGACCGTCAGGATCAGAGCAAACCCAAGGCAAAAACGGCGTCCCATACGCAAGACGCGTTTTACCCCGGTCAGCCCTGGCTGGATACCAAGGGCGAACCGATCCAAGCCCATGGCGGCGCGGTATATTTCGAGGACGGCGTCTACTATTGGTATGGGGAAAACAAGGAGCATACCGACGGAAAGAACGGCGTCTGGACCTGGGGGATCAAGGTCTACGCTTCCACAGATCTATATAATTGGGAGGACCGGGGATTCCTCATCCCCCCAGTGCTGGACGATCCCAATGCCGCACTGTTCCCGGCAAAGCGGGTGGACCGGCCCCACATTCTCAAGTGTCCCGCCACCGGGAAGTATGTCTGCTGGATCAAGCTCTCCGGGCCGGAGGCGGCTTTCACCGTGTGGCAGGCGGACCGGCTTTTAGGTCCCTACCGGATGGTGGAGAACCTCTATAATCCCGGCGGCCACAAGGCAGGGGATTTTGACCTGGTCTCCGATGAGAAAACCGGGAAGGGGTATCTCTACTTCGACGCGGACCACCGTTCCATGCTCTGCATGGAGCTGACGGAGGATTATCTCCATGCCGGCAGGGAGGTTGCGAAAAGCTATCCGAATTTGCACCCGCCCTTTACCCGGGAGGCCCCGGCGCTCTTTGAGCGGGGCGGAAGAAAATATATGCTCACCAGCGGCATGACCGGCTATGTGCCGAACCAAAGCGCCGCCGCCGTTTCGGATGCCTGGGATATACCCTTTGAACACATCGGGAATCCACACCCGGAGGACGAGACCAACGCCTCCTTCAACAGTCAGATCTGTAAGGTATTCCGGGTAGAGGGCAGCGGCCTGCTGATCGCCATGGCGGATCGCTGGCTTCCCGGCTATCCGGTGGATGCCCGGATCGCGGATCTGTTTACCCGGGTCATTGCCGAAAAGGACGCTCCGGACCGGTATCATGCCACACCGGCGGAACGGCAGGAAATGCTGGAAGCGAATGTGCTGGAAACGGCCGACACCTCCGTAGCAGGCTATGTGTGGCTGCCAGTGACTATCCACGCTGATATGCCGGAGATCCGCTGGTCGGCGTGCTGGAGGCTCCAGGAGTTTTCCAGCGGGGAATGAGCAGGGAGGCGGTAAAGGCAAGTCCGCCCAGACCGCTTACCGATATATTTTTGATGGATCGCAGCCGCGGGCCATTCTAGAAAGGAGCAGATGCAAATGGATAAGAAGAAAAACGGGATGCTGAAACCGATCCGTACCGCCAAAGCGGTGGTGATCTACGTTGTATGCCTGGTGCTGATTGCCGCCATGCTGGTGGGCAATTATTTCGCCGATGCATACCGGGAGCTCATTACCGTCTATTTGAGCGGTTCCGGAACGGTTTCCAGCAAGGAATCGGAGGCACTGTGCCAGGAAATCGAGCAGGAGGGCATGGTGCTGCTGAAAAATGAGGGCGGTTTGCCCCTCGCCTCCGGGGCGAAGGTGTCTGTCTTCGGCCAGGACAGCGTCGACTTTGTCTATGGCGGTGCCGGTTCCGGCGCGGTGGATACTTCCAAGGCCGCGAATCTGAAGCAGGCACTGGAAGCCGCCGGCTTTTCCGTAAATCCCACCTTGTGGGACTTTTACGCCACCGGTCCGGGCAAGGGCTACCGGAAGACGACCCCCGACGAGACTGGTGCGGGCGTCTTTGCCGTGAACGAAGTGCCGGTATCGGTGTACACCGATGACGTCAAGAGCAGCTTCTCTTCCTTTGGCGACGCGGCGGTAGTCTGTATTGGCCGCAGCGGCGGCGAAAGCGCGGACATCCCCACCACACCGCTGGAGACCGGCTCGCTGTATTTGGAGCTGGACCCGGAAGAGCTGGCGATGCTCTCCATGGCCTGCGGCAGCTTTGACAATGTGGTCCTGCTGCTCAACAGCAACAACCCAGTGGAGCTGGGCTTCCTGGATGATCCTGCATATGCCAACGTCAAGGCCGTCCTCTGGTGCGGTGGCGTGGGCCAGACGGGCATCTACGCGATCGGCGAGGCGCTTGCCGGTACGGTGAATCCCTCCGGCAAGCTGGTGGACACCTATGCCTATGACTCGCTCAGCGCCCCGTCGGCGGCGAATCTGGGCGATTACACCATTACCAACAGCACTGTCGGAAATGGGAACAAATATCTGGTCTATGCCGAGGGCATCTATGTGGGCTACCGGTACTATGAGACCAGGTATGAGGACACGGTCATGGGCCAAGGCAACGCCGGGGACTATGACTACGCCGCCACGGTCCAATTCCCCTTCGGTTACGGCCTGTCCTATACCACGTTCAGTTGGTCCGATTTCCAGGTGGAGGAAAAGGAGGACGCTTTTGAGGTGTCCGTCACCGTCACCAACACCGGAAGCCAGGCGGGCAAGGATGTGGTAGAGATCTACCTCCAGTCTCCCTATACCGACTATGACCGGGAAAACGGGATCGAGAAGGCCGCTGTGACCCTGGCAGGCTTTGCCAAAACGGAGGTGCTGGAGCCAGGCGACAGCGAAGACGTTACTATCACCGTGCCCAAGGAGCTGATGAAGTCCTATGACGCCAAGGGCGCGGGGACCTACATCCTGGATGCCGGCGACTACTATCTCACTGCCGGGCACGATGCGCATGACGCGGTGAATAATATTCTATCCGCCAAGGGCTATACGGTCTCCCAAGGGATGACTGCCGAGGGCAATCCGGCCATGACCTGGAAAACCACGGTCAGCAGTCAGGACAACGCCGTTTATTCGGTCTCCCTTGCCACCGGTACGGCCATCGTCAACCAGTTTGACGATGTGGACATCCGTTACTATGACGGAAACTTTACTTATCTATCCAGAAGCGATTGGACCGGCACTTGGCCCACGACTTACCAAAACGGCTCCTGGGAGGCGCCTGAAACGCTGCTGAAGGACCTGCTATGGAAGCGGGACGTGTCGGTGATCGGTTCCGGTGGGGAGTCCATGCCCGCGTTTGAGCAGGACAGCGACAAAACAGTCTCCGACCTGGCCGGAACCGACTACAGTGATGAAGACTGGCAGGAGCTGGTGGAGCGCCTGACTCCGGACCAGGCAATGCGGCTTGTCCGTTTGGGCGGCTATGCTACCATTCAGATGGATGCCATCGGCCTTCCCGCCACCCAGGACAAGGACGGCCCCTCTGGTATTTCCGGGACTCTGGTGGGTGGCCAAAGCGCCACGGCCTATCCTGTCGAAGTAGTGATGGCCAGCACTTGGAATACCGAGCTGATCCAGCGGCTGGGCGAGAGCGTGGGCGACGACTCCGTGGCCACCGGCGTGGCTGGCTGGTATGCCCCCGGTGTGAACATTCATCGTTCTCCCTACAGCGGGCGGAATTTCGAGTATTTTTCCGAGGACGGCTTCCTTTCTGGTAAGATCAGCGCCGCCGAGGTGCGCGGCACCCGGAGCAAGGGCGTGCTTACCTATATGAAGCACTTTGCCCTGAATGACCAGGAGAGCAACCGCTACGGCGCCGCTTTCTTTGCCAATGAGCAGGCGATCCGAGAGATCTTCCTGAAGGGCTTTGAGTACACCGTTACCGAGGGCGACTCCAACGGCGCGATGGCAGCCATGAACCGGCTGGGCGCCACCTGGTCCGGCTCCCACAAGGGTCTGATGACCAATGTGCTGCGGGAGGAATGGGGCTTTGAGGGCTGCGTCATCACAGACCAGGCCTCCGTTCCCGCCATGTTCTATCAGGATATGGTTTCCGGTCTGGCCGCCGGCACAGACTTGTGGCTCAACACCAACAAAAACTATTGGCAGCTCAATGCCTATGCGGAAATTGACGGCACCGTCACCGACTGGACCGGCAATGCCGCCGTGATGGCCAATGTCCAGCGGGCCGCGAAAAATATTATTTACGCGGTGTCCACCACCAACGCCATGGAAAAGGCTGGGCACGCATCCATGCCCGCATGGCAGGTCGCTCTGATCATTCTGAATATTCTTGTATTTGGCGGCGCCGCGATCCTCTTGGTCTGGACGACGCTGCGCCTGGTGATAACTCTGAAATCGAAACCGAAAACTGCAAAACAGGAAGAAGGAGATGGCATTGTGAAAAAGAAAATCGTAGCAATCCTGACGGTTGCCGCCCTGGTGATCGGCCTGGCCGCCGGTGTCTTGGTCATGTTCCTGGTGAAGGGCGGCTCCTCCAGTGCCGGTGGGGCCAACGTCATCGGCGTCTATGTCTACGGCGAGGCTGCCGGAAACAGCATGGGTGACAACGACTTTGTGGAATATGAGTTGACGCTGTATGAGGACGGCACCTATAAGTTGACGACCTCTACCGCCAGCTGCGGCTACAGTATGCTCCTGTCCAATACCGTTGTCAACGCCTACGGCACCTACACCAAGGGCACCTCCGCCGACGGCTATACGCCCTGCCAGCTCAGCGAGGCGACCCGGATCGTCTATAATGGCTATTCCGATGTGGGCGGTTACAATATGTCCTACGATACTGACACGATCGCTTCCTGGCCTGTCGAGCTGCCTGGCGGAGTCATGACCGAGCAGGCGGATTTCTGGGTGCAGTTCGGCGCTGCCCGTACTGTCAGCCTGGACGATACCGCGGCCAGCCGGATGATGCTCACTACCGGCGCGGCGGCTCCCAATCCCATCGGCGGCAAGGGTGACCAGAGCGACGAGCCCACTGACACCACCACCCAGCCTGCCCAGGACGAGACCCAGCCTGCCCAAACAGCCCCGACCGACGGTGTCACCGTGACCAGTGACGATGGCGCCACTACGCTGACCTTTAACTCCGACGGGACCTATGTATTCAAATTTGAGTCCTACAGCGTAGAGGATGCCGGTACTTACACCTTTGAAGGCGGCGTGCTCACGCTGACCAACTCCAAGGGTGCGGAGGCCACCGCCGAGGGCGATCCGTTGAAGCTCCACTATGTCACCGCGGTCAGCGACCAGCTCACCGGGGACTTCACCATCGATCCCAAGGATCTTCCCGCCGGTGGTGAGGCGTCCGCTCCGACCGAGGGCGTCACCGTGACCAGTGACGACGGTGCCACTACTATGACCTTCAATTCCGACGGAACCTATGTATTCAAATTTGAGTCCTACAGCGTAGAGGATGCCGGTACTTACACCTTTGAAGGCGGCGTACTCACGCTGACCAACTCCAAGGGTGTGGAGGCCACCGCCGAGGGCGACCCGTTGAAGCTCCACTATGTCACCGCGGTCAGCGACCAGCTCACCGGGGACTTTACCATCGATCCCAAGGATCTGGGATGACCGAATAACCTTTCCAAATCACCTCCTGGTTTCCTTCCCTCGCGAGCCGCCCCGTTCCGGAGCTCCGTCTTTGGAACGGGGCGGCTAAATTTAAAGAACCATTACGCGATTTCCCCTCATCTATAAGGGGGCTATACATATGGGCGAACCTGATAATGCGCGGCCTAGGTAGGGGACTGTTGGGGCGGCACGCTCTTTAATGCTATAGAAGCGTCCTTTTTAAGTAATTGACGAATTTGCAGGGCAGAGATATAATATTAATGAAATGAAATTAAATTCACTCTGGAACTTTTAACTAATTTAGGTGATCATATGGGGCGTATCTTAGTAGTTGAATTTGATGAGCAAGACGAAACTGCTTTTGATGAAATTTTGAGTGTGTTGCGGTGCCATCCCGCTTTTGAACGACTGCGGGTAAGCAGCAATGCCACAAGCGACGCGGTATTAGAATTGCCGGGTATAGAGATCTATCCAGACCGCAGAAAGGTGTTCCGAGGCCGCCAGGAAATCAATTTGACGGCAAAGGAATTTGATCTTCTCTATCTGCTGGTAGCCAATAAGGGGACAGTCCTCACTTATGAGCAAATCTATGAAAAGGTATGGGGCGTGGAAGGACTTGGCAACGAGAGCAATGCTGTGGGTTGCCATATACGCAATTTGAGAGAAAAACTGAATGCGGTATCCCCCGACTCCGTATTCACTATTCGTTGTGTCCGAGAGGTTGGCTATTGCTTAGATGTGAACGCGAGCAAGTTGCCTTCTCAATGATTCTGATCGCGAAGAGGCGGCCTGATCTTCAGGCCGCCTCTTCGCGGCCCCAGTAACATATATCAAGCAGCTTCAACAGATTTCCTCCAAAAACGACGAAATCCGAAAGCACAGTGCTATTTCTTGTAGGAATTTGACAAAATTGCGGCGTTTCTACTGCGTTTCAACGGTTTTTCTACTGTTTTATACAGTATACTTTCCCTATCGACTAATTTTAATGGGGAGAGTTATATAAATCTGTCATACTGTCCCCAAAAGGGGATATTATGCCGCATAGAAAGACAGACTGCCGCGTAAGGCTGCCCAAGAATCATTTGAATCGCGATCTACATACCGCAGTCCTCAAGGGGATTGCGGTATTTTTTTGTTCGACACAAAACAACAGAAAAAATTTTTCGTCGCCTGTTTTCATACTCCATTCGACGAAGAGCGCACCCAATAAAAAATGGGTGCGCTTTCTTTTTGTCATAATATGTAAAATCATTCCGAATATTAGAATACGAGGCCCACCTTCCGTGCTGAATTTTCAAAAAATTTAGCATGGAGGTAAAAACGGTGTACGTACCAAGAAAGGTATTTATTTTGGAAAGCGACGGCTATACGGAGCTTTCCTACGAGGAATTCTGCCGCCGGAGAGAAACGAATCCGTCCTATGCGGGCAAGCTGTTCCTTCCTCTCTACGGGATGATCATGGAGGTGTCGAAAGCGGACTATGAGGATTTTTACCGTCAGGAGCGGCGGCAGAAATACATAGACGAGCGGTCGGCGGAAAACGGGGACATCTCCTACGATATGCTTACCACCGATGATTTCAACGGCGAGGACATTCTGGTTGACGGCAGGGAAGACATTTCCGATCAGGTCGCGCGGAAGATGATGCTGGACAAGCTCCGCATCTGTCTTCTCCTGCTATCAGAGGAAGAAAGAAGGCTAATCCAACTGCATTTTTATGATAACATACCACAGACGGAAATTAGCCGTCTGTATGGCATGAATCAGTCAAGTGTAAGCAGACGCATTAACAAAATCCTCTTGAAGCTCAAAAAACTTCTGGACGATTAAAATTTTCGCGCATAGCCCCCTCACTTTTTCGGCATGGAAAGTGAGGGGGCTTTTTTGGTGGCCTCCCATGCACTTTGACAACAGAATAGTACAGCGCGCAGCCATTACATTCCCTCTGCTGCCGGGAAACCGGCAAGCCACACGGTAAAAACCGGACGCAGCGGCGCATCCGCTACGAAGGCGATGACAGGCAGGGGCATCAAAGATACTTGCGTCCAGTCCTAAAGTCGAGCGTTGAAGCGGTCAAGGGTGACCGTGAGCCGTCGCAACAAAGGAGGGCGCCTCGGAGAGATCCTCGGAGGGGTGAGATTCCCATGAGGCCAAA